>JBDUBZ010000064.1:0-13407 GCA_040003745.1 Terriglobia bacterium | reverse complement strand
AAGCGCAGGAAATAGCGGTCCGTCATGCCGGCGATGAAATCGCAGACGCGGCGCGGAAGTGTCGTCCGGCGGTCTTCATCCGCCAGATCGTCTTCCGGCAGATTTTCGGGATTCCTCATCAGGTGTTCAAACAGACGGCGCAGGCGGGCCATCGATTCTTCGCGATCCTGCTCAAGCACCGCCGAAGAGTAGACGCGCGAATGCAGCAAGCGCTTCAATTGCATGCTGGTGGTACCGGCCTCATTGGTAAACCGCGCGATACGCGTGGGCCACGCCCGCACGGCGTCCACACTCGAAGCGCCAGCCGCCTGAGCCGCTTCGAACGTGCCCTCGATGAGCCCACCCACCAGAGAGTCGACCAGCCGCCGGACCGCTTCCAGAAACCTTTCACGGTCAGAAGCGCCGGGAAACTGAGTCTCGACGGTATCGAGGATCTCGGCATAGGCGGGCACGGCTTCCGCGATGTGTTCGGGGAGCAGCAAGCCGGCTTCGAAGGCATCGTCGATATCGGCCGAGTTGTAGGCGATCTCGTCGGCAAGGTCGATGAGCTGCGCTTCGAGCGGCGGGCGCAAACCGGGCAGGTATTCATCGAGGGCGGGGAATTCGCCGGGCTCAAAATCCCGGGAGTGCTTCACAATGCCCTCGCGCACTTCGAAAGTCAGATTCAGCCCGGGGAATCGAGGGTAGCGATGCTCCAGCGAGTCGACTGAACGCAAAGACTGCACATTGTGATCGAAGGTCTCGCCGAAAGTCCGCATGATGCCGTTCAGTGCTTCTTCGCCGGCGTGCGCGAAGGGCGGATGTCCAACGTCATGGACGAGGGCCAGTGCCTCGGTAAAGTCCTCATTCAACCCGAGCACGCTCGCGACGGTGCGGGCAATCTGCGAGACCTCGATCGTGTGGGTCAGACGATTGCGGAAATGGTCGGAGAGGGATGGGGCGAAGACCTGTGTCTTGTGTTCAAGCCGGCGGAAGGCTCGCGAGTAGGCGATACGGACACGGTCGCGCTGGAAGGCATCCCGATAAGGATGCCCCGGTTCGGGGTAGCGGCGTCCGCGAGAGGACTCGGCTGGAAACCGCAGGGATGCAAGCATCGTGAAGACGCGCCCGGCTATTTTGCGGGCAGATCGTTCATGGCCGCTACCGCAACCTGGCTGATCTCCGATTTCGATTGAGCCATGGCCAGCAGGAGCTTCCGCGCCTCTTCAGGCTGAGTGGGAATTAAGCCGCGGGCGAGCGTAAAGGTCGCCTGATCCTTCGAGACCAGATCGGTGGGATGATCCATAAGATCTTTCAGAATATTGCGGGCATCGGCCGGTTTGTTGTCCGCGAAATCGATCTGGGCGAGCGCCAGTTTGGCGAGTGACGCGTAGTTCGATTCGGCGTGATCGGCGACATTTTGATATTTCGTTCTGGCATCGGCAAGTTTGCCCGCTTCGATATCCATCTGACCCAGCGAATATTCAGCTACCCAGGCTTCGCTCGAACCGCTGTGCCCGGAAATGATCTTCTGGAAGGCCGCGGCTACGGCGCTTTTCTTGGCGGCTTCGGTTGGAAAGCTGAGCCCGCCATTGGGAACGGCGGTGCCCACGGGCGCGGTCTGAAGGGCAATCGCATCGCCGAGCATCTGCTCACGAACTACGCGCTGTGAGTTCCGGTAATAAATGGTTGCGGCGATTATCAACACCAGAGCGAGCACCGCGCCCGTCGCGCGAACCACGTTTTGGCGATTAGCCTTTACAAAATTGAACGTTTTTTCGACGTGGAGCGCAACACTATCCTGCTTCAACTCTTTGCGGGTAAGATGACTGGGCACGAAAACCTCTGGGTGGATTGAACCATTATCTTAACACGTTCAACGAGTTACGGTTCCAGCCAGGGCCTTTAAGCGTCGGAAATACCGGCCCGGGAATCTGATAGAATTCGGAGTATCGAAATTCCCGCACAGAGGCGGCGCGAAATGTTCAAAACAAAAAAGGAACAAGCTGTTACGCCGCCGCAGGATCAATACACCAGCGGCGACGTCGCTCGTATTGCGGGCGTCAGTCTGCGGCAGTTGCAGTGGTGGGATGAGCGCAGCGTTGTGTCTCCGCGGCAGGAAGGGCACCGGCGTGTCTACCGGCCGCAGGAGGTGGTGGAAGTTTCGGTGATCGCCGAACTGCGCCGCAAGGGGTTTTCGCTGCAGAAAATCCGGCGGGTTCTTCGGTTCCTTCAGAAAGAGATGGGCAAACGGCTTGGCGACGCCCTCGCATCCGACAGCGATATTCATCTGATCACCGATGGGAAGAATATTTACCTGGAAGACGAGCCCGGGCGCGTGATCGACGTTCTGAAGAACGCCAAACAGCCGATGTTTCTGGTCTGTGTGACCGATCAGCTCAAGCGTTTCCAGTCGGCTACGGATCGTAAGCTGCCAAAGTCGGAAAACTCCGCTGCGGGGCAGGGACGCGTAAAAGCCGGTTAAAACCAAACGGCCTCGCGCGACGTATCATGAAATGGCTGGGAATAAAATCTCAGCCATGGTGGTTTAACAGTCATGACGAAATCTCTTTTTGCAGTTCCACTTTTCGCCGCCGCATTGATGGCGGCTACTTTCCCCGATCCCCCAGCCATTGCCACAACCGCTCCCGCTGCGAAAAAGGCAACGGTGGTTCTTGCCGGCGGATGTTTCTGGGGAATGCAGGGTGTGTTCGAACACGTCAAAGGCGTCACCGATACCCAGGTCGGGTACGCGGGCGGAGAGCAGAAGACCGCGCACTATGAAATGGTGAGCGAAGGGAACACCGGCCATGCCGAATCGCTGAAGGTCACCTATGACCCTTCGAAAATCACTCTGGGTCAATTGCTCAAGGTGTATTTTTCGGCCGCACACGACCCGACGACGCTTAACTATCAGCACCACGATCAGGGGCCGCAGTATCGCTCGGCATTCTTTTACGCGGACGACGAGCAGAAGAAACTGGCTGAAGCCTACATCGCGGAACTGAACAAGGCCCACGTTTTTGAAAACCCGATTGTTACGCAGGTTGTGCCGCTGAAGGCTTTCTATGCGGCGGAAGCTTATCACCAGCATTTTCTCGACAACAACCCGACGCAGGGTTATATTGTGGCCGTGGATATCCCGCTGCTCGAAAACTTCAAGCGCACTTTTCCCGAGCTTTACAAGCGTTAGGAGCAACCTAAAATGACTATGATCGAAAACCAGAATTGCGGCCGCCGCGGATTCCTGATGACATTGGCGGGCGGCATCGGCTGCGTGACTCTTGCGATGGCGGCCGGGGGCAAAAAGACGGTGCGTATCGCCGAGTTCGACGCCTCAGGTAAGAAGACCGGCCTCGTCGAGGTCGAGAAGGTTGTGAAGCCCGGCGAAGAGTGGAAGAAGCAACTCTCGCCGATTCAGTTCGAGGTTACACGTCAGGAAGGCACGGAACGCGCGTTCAGCGGTAAATACGCCGAGACGCACGATGACGGGCTTTATTCCTGCATCTGCTGCAAGACTACGCTGTTCGATTCGAAGACAAAGTTCGAATCCGGCACCGGATGGCCGAGTTTTTATCAGCCGCTGGCGAAAGAGAATGTCCGGGAGACAACCGACTCGACCTTTGGCATGAGCCGGACGAAAGTGAACTGCGTGCGTTGCGACGCGCATCTGGGCCATGTCTTCAATGACGGGCCGAAGCCGACGGGTTTGCGCTATTGCATGAATTCGGCGTCACTCGATTTCTCGCCGCGCAAAACTTAGCTGAAGTCGCGGATGACTCCCGCGCTCAGCAGGACGCCGAGCGACACCAGATGAACAGCCCGGTTCGAATCAGCCGAGCAAAAACACGGCCGTCTGGGCCATCAGGTTCGGGAAGCTGGAGACTCTTCTCGCACCGGCCAGAAAAAAGCGCTTCTCAATGGGAAAGCCGCTGGTGCGGCACAGGTCTTCGAAATCATTGATGCTCAGAAAATGGATGTTCGGCGAGTTGTACCAATCGTAAGGGAAAAGCCTGGTCTTCGGCGCCTGGCCGGTGAGCAGCATTGCTTTTCTGACGGCCCAGTGCCCGAAATTGGGAAATGATACGATCGCGCGCCGACCGACACGCAGCATCTCTTTGAGAACCTGCAGGGGCGACCGCGTTTCCTGCAGCGTCTGGCTTAGGATCACGTAGTCGAAGGCATCGTCGGGGTAGTCCGCCAGCCCTTCGTCGATGTCGCCCTGATAGGCCGACACACCGCGCATGATGGCCTTGCGCACCTGAGCGGCGGAAATCTCGACTCCCCGGGCCATGACCTTCTTATGCTCCACCAGCCAGGCGAGCAGTTCGCCTTCGCCGCAGCCAAGATCGAGCACGCGGCTGCGGGGAGGGATGATCTCGCCGATCACGCTGAAATCCGGTCGTTCTTCAAGCGTAATGTGGTGCGGCAGTATGGCCTGCTGGGATGCCATCTCAGGCCGCCTCCGCCATGCGCGCGGTGCTCTCGAGAAAGCCGCGCACAATTTCGGTCTGCTCGGCGATATCCACCAGAAACGCGTCGTGCCCGTAGTTGCTTTGCAGATCGCAGTAGGCGACGTCGCCGTTCATGCGCCGCAGCACGCGCACAATCTCCTGCGATTGATAGCTGGGATAGAGCCAGTCAGACGTAAAACTGATGACCAGGAATCGTGTATCGGAGGCGCGGAAGGCGTCGGCCAGGCGCCCGGTGCCGTTGGTCATGTCGAAATAATCTTCGGCCTTGGTGATGTAGAGATAAGAATTGGCGTCGAAGCGCGAGACGAACTGATTGCCCCGATAACGGAGATAGCTTTCCACTTCGAAATCGACACCGAAATCGTAACCGAACTTTTCCTTCTCGCGCAGCCGGCGTCCGAACTTCTCACGCATGGATTCATCACTCATATAAGTGATGTGACCCACCATGCGCGCCACGGAAAGCCCGCGCGCGGGCGGCTTTTTATCGTAATAATCGCCCTCGGCCCAGTCGGGATCGGCCATGATTGCCTGCCGGCCCACTTCGTTGAAGGCGATCTGCTGTGCGCTGTGGCGCCAGGTAGTGGCGATCGCGATGGTCGAGAGCACAATCTCCGGATGACTGACGGCCCATTCGAGCGCCTGCATGCCGCCCATGGAACCGCCCGCCACGCAGAGCAGGCGCTTAATGCCGAGATGACCGATCAGCATGCGCTGCAGCCGGACCATGTCGCAAACCGTGATGACCGGGAAAGCCATGGCGTAGGGCCGTCCCGTGGCGGGGTTGATGGAACCTGGTCCGGTGGTTCCCTGGCAGCCGCCGAGCACATTCGAACAGATCACGAAATAGCGGCTGGTGTCGAACGCTTTGCCGGGCCCGATCATGTTATCCCACCACCCCGGCTTGCCGTCATGGCCGATTCCGGCGGCATGCGAATCGCCCGTGAAGGCGTGGGTGATCAGCAGAGCGTTGGAACGATCGGCGTTCAGCTCCCCATAAGTTTCGTACGCGATTTCGACCGGGGCGAGCGTGGCGCCGGAATCAAGTGAAATACTGTCGAATCGGGCACACTGGGTTTCAACAACCATGCTGGAACACCTCATGGTAACAGGAAGAAGAGGCTACGCTGAAGGTTGCGGGCTCTGGCACTGGCGCTGTTTTTCCTTCCCCTGGCAGGCGGCGGACTCCCTTACCGCGAGGCACTCCCAGGTTATCGTTTCCAGTTTCCCCGGGATCATTTCGAACATCAAGACTTCCGCACCGAGTGGTGGTATTACACGGGCAATGTGAAGGATTCGAGTGGTAAACGGTTCGGCTTCGAACTGGTCTTCTTTCGGCAGGGCGAGCGGCACGAGACGGACAATCGCTCCGTCTGGGATGTGCAGGATCTGTATCTGGCGCATGCCGCGCTCACCGATGCTAGCGGGAAGCGCTTTTTGTATGAAGAACGGCTGAATCGGGCGGGGCCAGGCATCGCAGGCGCCAGTTTTGAGCGCCGCAGGATCTGGAACGGCAACTGGTCGGCCCAGTGGAGCGGTGAAAGCCAGCAACTCGACGCCGTTACGGAGCATTTTCGTTTTCATCTCAACCTGCGGCCGGAAAAGCCGTTCGTTATTCAGGGCGAGAACGGCGTGAGCCAGAAGGCGGAAGGCCCCGGCCGCGCGTCCCACTATGTGTCTTTCCCGCGGCTCGATGTTTCGGGGACCATCAATGCGAATAAAGTCGAAGGAACGGCCTGGATGGACCATGAGTGGTTCACCGAACAGCTTGCGGGTTCGCAGGTGGGGTGGGACTGGTTCAGCGTTCAGCTGGACGACCGTACCGAGCTCATGCTGTTTGAATTGCGCCGCAAAGATGGCTCGGTTGACCCGTATTCTTCGGGCACGTTCATTGACGCAGCCGGAAAAGCGCATCATCTGCGGCGGGATGAGTTCCAGCTGGAGCCGTTGGCGAAATGGAACCTG
Organism: Terriglobia bacterium; assembly: GCA_040003745.1. Classification (GTDB taxonomy): domain Bacteria; phylum Acidobacteriota; class Terriglobia; order Bryobacterales; family Bryobacteraceae; genus BOG-234. The sequence continues at coordinate 6,988 of JBDUBZ010000064.1, read as the reverse complement.
TATCCAGTGGAGTGGCGCTTACGCGTGCCTGCTTTAAAGATTGACATCCTCTGTAAGGCGGTGCTTCAGGATCAGGAATTGAAGGGCCGCACGCGGTATTGGGAAGGCGCGGTGTATTACTCCGGCACCCACTCCGGAGTGGGCTATCTCGAGATGACTGGCTACGACAAACCAGTACCTATTTCTCAAAAGTAAGCGTGGTCTGGGCGCCGAATTTTTTATAGTCGCTGAACCGGATGGTCAGCTTCTCGCGTACAGACCCATTACGGAAATAGAGTGTGTCGTCCGCCGATGTCAGGGAAGGAAACCAGAAACCATTGATCTGCTTTCTGACCGTCGTAAAGCGCGGAAAGAGATTCTCCTGCTTAGCCGAGATGATCTGTGGAACCGCCTGACCTTCGCTTTTGACCACTGAAAAGTCGTCCTCCCGCACCCAGAGCAGGCCATCGAACAAGCGCTGACCGGAAAGAATATGCTTCGGGCGGATGCGCAGCACCCAGCAGTTCAGATTGTCGACCGGTTCCTCACCTTTATAATCTGCATCGTAATTCCATAGCTGATCGCTCGTCAGGACGAACGGCTGAACGGTGCGGATCTCGGCGAAATCCTCCTGCGTCAGGATCAAGCTTTTGAGATTTGACGACGGCGCGCCAACCATCTGCTCGGTCCTTTCGCCGGTGGGCGAAAAAATGACTTCGCGGGTCTCTTTATATTCGCCCGCCTGCGACCCCCGCCCATCCAGTTCCTGCAGTCGGACGAACTGCGTATAGGCGTAGTGATTGCGCTCTTCCGACGTCTCGGTTTCCCGCTGCGCGACGCGTTTGGCGAGGTTCCCAGGGGGCTCGGCGGCCCGAACAGGAAGCATGACGGCGAATGCTATGATGACCGCGATGCCAAACTCGCCCGGCCGCTTCCGGGCGGCGGTGAGTGTGGGATGGGCGTTGCTCGGTCTGGCGGCGGTTGTATACGCGCGCATGAAAAGCATACCGGCCTGGGCGGCCCTTCCAATCGCCGCCGCGTTTTTAATCGAATATCCATTTTATCTCCTGCCCGGGTTCACTCCGGGTCGCCTGCGTAAACCCTGGCTGCTCGCCATCACGTGCCTGATTCCTTACCTCGTCTACAGCATTCCGACGGGCCAGTTCACGCTCGAGCGATGCGGCGCCCTCGCAGTTTTGATGGGCGTGATTTGCTTCTGGTATAAAGTATTGCCGAAAAACGCAGCCACGGACATTCTGTTTCTCGCTGTTCTGGCAGGCATCGAGTTGACCAAAGTCTTCGATCGGATCTACGTCTCGCCGATCCCCAGGCTGCAGTTATCTACCCTGGGACACCTGATGCTGATCCGCACGGCAGCCGTTGTAATGGTTGCGATTCGCGCCGACTCCGGCATCGACTACCGCTTTCTGCCCACCGCGCGCGAGTGGCTGGAAGGTCTGAAGTGGTTTGGATTTTTGCTTCCCGTTATCATTCCGGCGTTATGGGCTCTGCAGATGTGGAAGCTCCGTCCGAATCCCAATCTGTGGCTCGCGATTCCGTTGTTCTGCGGCATTCTTTGGGTGGTGGCGATCTCGGAAGAATTCTTCTTCCGCGGCTTGCTGCAGGGATGGATCGAGCGCTGGACAAAAAGCTCTGTCGCGGGGTTGATCCTGGCGTCCGTTCTGTTTGGGGCGGCGCATTTACCCGTCCATGGATTTCCGAACTGGCGTTACAGCATAGTCGCGGGAATACTCGGTCTGTTCTGCGGCCTGGTCTGGCGGAAGACGAGGTCCATTCAGGCTTCAATGGTCACGCACGCGCTCGCGGCTACCGTTTACCGGGTATTCTTCGTTTAAGGGCCTGAAACGAAGTCGGCGCCCCGGGCCATCTAAAACATCATGCGGCGTCTCGCGGTATTCGCGTTTTTCTCCGTCTTCGCCGTGAACGGCTTCGCGCGGGACCTCACGCGCTACGTACTGATTCTCAGCGATCCAGCCGCCGCTCAATCGCGCGGACGCGTGGCCATGGAAGCGGCGCGGGTCCGCAACGTGAATGCCCATAAGGCCGTGAAAAGCGAGCTGCGCACACGCAATATTGCAATCACCAGCGAAACCCACACGCTGCTGAATGCCATCTTTGTGGCGGCCGATTCCGCCCAGCTCGACGATTTGAAATCCATTCCCGGCGTGCAGTATGTCGCCCGCGTGCCGCGCTTTCACCGCAATCTCGATCATGCCGAGCAACTCATCGGCGTTCCGACGGGGTGGAATCTGGTGGGGGGAATGGGCAACGCCGGCGCGGGTATCAAAATCGGTATCATCGATACCGGCATCGAGTCGACTCACCCCGCCTTTCACGACTTAACGCTGACACCCCCCGAGAGCTTTCCGCTCTGCAGTATCGCGACACCCACGCAGGGTCCGGCTCCGCAGACCATGCTCGACTGCGCTCAGTTTACGAACAACAAGATCATCGTGGCGAGAAGCTATGTGCCTCTGGTGGCGCAGGGAGCCGCGGCCTCCTCCCGTCCCGACGATTACTCGCCGCGCGACCGGACGGGCCATGGCACCGCGGTCGCGATGGCCGCCGCCGGCGTCACGAATACAGGGCCCGCCGACACCATTACAGGCGTGGCGCCCAAAGCGTTTCTCGGGAGCTACAAAGTTTTCGGTTCGCCGGGCGTGAATGATTTCGCTTCGGCCGACGCCGTCATTGCCGCACTCGAAGATGCTTTTATCGACGGCATGGATATTGCGGTTCTGTCACTGGGCGCGCCTTCGCTCGCCGGCCCACAAGACAGTGGTCAGACATGCGGATACTCCGCCGGTGCTCCCTGCGATCCTGAAGCCGCGGCTGTTCAGAATGCCGTCAACGCGGGCATGGTCGTGGTGGCGGCCGCGGGCAACGAAGGCGATTCCGGTCTGGTGCAGCCTACGCTCGGCACGGCCGATTCTCCGGGCGATGCGCCCAACGCGATCGCCGTGGCCGCCACAACCAACTCGCACCAGTGGTCGAATCTGCTTACGGTCAACGGAATCGGAACGATAAGATCCCTGCTCGGCGGGGGGCCTTCTCCCTCGGACACGCTCAACGCCCCTCTGTCGCACACGGGCACAGTGGGCGATCCGCTGGCCTGCAATGCGCTGCCAGCCGGATCGCTTACTGGTACCTATGCGCTGGTTGGCCGGGGCATCTGCACCTTCGTGGTTAAAGTACAGAATCTGGCGGCGGCCGGGGCCGCGGGAGCCATTATTACCAATTCGGAGGGGGATAATTCCATCTTCGTGCCGGGTTCACTCGGCGGCGCCACCACCATACCCGCGGCGGTGATTGGGTATGACGACGGGCAGAACATCCGCGCCTACCTGGCTGCGAATCCGCAGGCGACGGCCCGGATGCGCACGATCCTGCAACCGTTCGAAGCCGGCACCGCCAACCAGGTCGCGGCTTTCAGCTCACGCGGCCCCGTGCTGGGCAGCGGAGCTTTGAAGCCCGACGTTGCGGCGCCTGGCACGGACCTCTATCTGGCTGCGCAGACTTACGATCCCAACGGGGAACTGTATTCTGCCAACGGATATCTCGTCGGGCAGGGGACGAGCTTTTCGGCTCCGCAGGTTGCCGGTATTGCGGCACTGGTGAAACAGGTCAATCCACAATTCACCGCGCTGCAGATCAAGTCCGCGATCGTGAATACGGCGACGCAGGACGTAACCGACAACGGTGCTACGGCTTCCTTTCTCGCCACCGGTGCCGGCAAGGCGAATGCCGGTAACGCTGTGGCGGCGAATCTGACGGCGAACCCCACCAGCGCTTCTTTCGGGATCCTGGGAGCCGGTCGTCTGCCGCTCACGCAGCAGATCCTGCTGACGAATTCAAGCGCGTCCGCTTTGAATGTGAGTATCTCGCTCAACCGGAGGACGGCGGAAAACAACGCCCACACATCCATCGACCTGCCCAATCTCATAATTCCCGCGGGCCAGAGCTCTCCCATCAACCTTTTGCTGTCGGGAACCGTTCCCTCGCCCGGGATCTATGAAGGCTTCGTGCTAATTCAGGGAGCCGCCACCACCCTGCAGATTCCTTATCTCTATCTTGTGGGCGACGGCATCCCCGCCAACATCGTTTCGATCCTGGGCGATGGCGATGACGGCACCGTGGGGAAAGCGCCTGCCGAGGCGGCGATCATCATTAAACTAAGCGATCGCTATGGCGTCCCCATCGCCAACGCGCCGGTGAAATTCAGCGTTGTTTCGGGCGGGGGTTCGCTGCGCAATCAGGATCCGTCGACCGATATTTATGGCCTGGCCGGAGCTTCACCCGTCCTTGGACCCGTACCGGGCACGAACGAATACGCCGCGGCCGCCGGTGGACTAACCACGACGTTCACCGATACCGCGAGAGCGCTGCCGACCATCCTGAGCAAGGGCGTGGTGGATGCGGCTGGTTTCCAGCCGGGCGTTGCGGTGGCGCCGGGCTCTTACATCGCCGTCTTCGGAACGAGCCTGTCACCAGTCACGCAGACTTTTACGACCCGGTATCTTCCTGTATCGATCGCCAGCGTCAGCGCGAGCTTCGACACGCCGTTGACGAGCGCGCCTGGGCATCTCTATTTCGTGACTCCGGGGCAGATTAATCTTCAGGTGCCGTGGGAGTTGCAGGGGCAAACGTCCGCGCAGATGAAAATCTCCGTACAGGACAGCTCGGGCAACATTTACAACCTGCCGCTCGCCACCTATTCGCCGGGAATTTTTCCGATCCAGATTGGGGGTGTCAATTACGCGGCGGCGCGTGATCAGGATTTCAAAGTGATCAGCCCGTCAAACCCCGCCAAACAGGGCGCCAGCATTCAGATTTACTGCAACGGCCTGGGGCCGGTCGGCAATCAACCGGCTACAGGCGAGCCGGCATCCTCAACCCAGTTGTCGCGAACGCTCGCGACGCCCACCGTGACCATTGGCGGTTTTGATGCGCCAGTCTCATTCAGCGGTTTGACACCGACCGCGATCGGACTCTACCAGCTCAACGTAACGGTTCCCAACACGGGCCCGGGGACTAAGCGGGTGGTGGTCACAATCGGCGGCATAGCTGGTAACGCTCTAAATCTCGTTGTGCAATGATCGCGGAGTATGGCGTTGCGGCAGGGTTGATGGCAGGAGGGCAGCCGCCCGCATATGACACACTAAAAGCTTCCGGAAATGAAAAGAGCGGGTCTATTTTTTGCCTTCCTGCTACCCGTCCTCGCCCAGACGACGGCGTCCAGGCCAAATCTGAGCAACTGCATGAACGCACTTGCGTCGTGCGACATATCGAAGCTGTCTCCCACGGAGCTCAAGAGCGTCGCAAATGCGGCAAGATCGCGCAACAGGGAGAACTGCCTTAGCGGGCTGGCGTCCTGCGATCCGACGAGGCTGTCATCGGAAGAGGCGGATGTGGTCGGGAAGATGGCCGCCCGAAGAAATATCAGAAGTTGTATGGAAGGACTTTTAACCTGCGACCCGCAGAAGCTCACCAAAGCGGACGCTTCGCTGGCCAAAGACGCCGAACGGACCCGTAATTTCGAGCGGTGCCAAAGAGGGGCGCCCAGTTGCGACCCGCTGATTCTCGACGACGCTCAGCGTACCGAAGTGTTGAAGCTCGATTCGCGGCGGAACTTGGATGCCTGTATAAAGGCTCTGTCCACCTGCAATCCGCTGTTGCTTTCGAAGGAAGAACTCGTTAAAGCCGAGGCTGAGATCGCTAAGCGCAATGCGGAAAATTGCCTGCTGGGAACGGCTTCCTGCAATCTCTGGCGCCTTTCGAAGCCGGATGTCGAGCGGGTAAGAAGAGCCGAACTCGACCGAAACTACAAGAGCTGCCTGCAGGGGCTGAGTAAATGCGATGTTGCCAGTCTCACGCCGCGCCAGCTTTCAGACGTACACGCCGAGTTTTTAAGAAAGAATTTCGATGCCTGCCGGGGCGGCCTGTCGACCTGCGATCCGCTGGCGCTGGCGCCTGGGCAGAGCAGCACGATTGCCGAGATTTCGCGGCGGCGGAATCTGGATCAATGCCTTCACTTCAGCGCCGCGTGCGATCCGTCGATATTGACCAGCCCGGAAACGCTGCTCGTTTCAGAAGCGTTTCAGAACCGAAACGGCCGCAAAGCCCGCCCCTGATCGGTCAATAAAAAAACCTTCTGCTCTGTTATATTTCCACCGGTTGCGCCACTGAGTAACTTCATGATGAGCCTCGGCGGCATTCGTACTGGTACGAGCAAAACCACCAGTGGTATCCCGCTTCGGAGGTATAGCCTTTCTTTTAGTTCTGTGGATGCCCTAAGATTGAAAGAAATAAGAATATGTACCTGATTTTTGGACTGGGGGTCGTCGCTTTTCTTTGTTCTGTCGTTCTCACGCCCCTGGTCCGTGACTGTTTCAAGCGGTGGGGTCTCGTGGATCACCCGGATGGTGATCGCAAAAGGCATGCCAGTCCCATTCCCCGGGTAGGCGGCGTGGCAATCGCGATCTCGTATCTGGCCGCCTTTGGAATCATGCTGATACTGCCCTTCAGTTACGATTCTGAAGTGGCAAAAGCACTTCCGAATATCTGGAAGCTGTTCTGCGCGGCTGGCCTGGTCTTTGCAACCGGTTTGTTTGACGATCTTCTGGGCTATTATCCGTGGCAGAAACTGGCCGGACAGCTCTGGGCAGCGATGATCGCCTATTTCGCAGGCGTCCGGATTGAGATTATGCCGGAGCATCCTCTGAATCTGCTGTGGAATATTCCGCTGTCGATTATCTGGCTGGTGGGATGTACCAATGCTTTCAATCTGATAGATGGGCTTGACGGTCTGGCGGCGGGGGTCGGATTGTTTGCCACGTCCACTATGCTGCTGGCAGCTTTCGCCAATCACAATTTGCAACTGGCATTGGTAACCATGCCCCTCGCTGGAGCCCTGATTGGATTTTTGCGCTACAACTTTAATCCCGCATCTGTGTTTCTGGGAGATTGCGGGAGTCTGCTGATCGGATTT
>JBDUBZ010000063.1:0-13412 GCA_040003745.1 Terriglobia bacterium | reverse complement strand
GGTTCTGAACATAGGCGGACGGTCCGCCGCCGATGATCTCGCCCAGGTAGCGGCAATCTCACAGGCAGTAACGGGTCGTTCGCGTGAAGGTTCAGGGCCAACCCTAAACGGTCTTCTGCCAGAGACCGAGAATGAATACGAAGGGCAGAACATGCAGACCCGTAAGGAATCGTTTCTGGCTTCGGCTCAGAAGCGGCAGACCGACGACTACCTGCGCTCAACGCGAGACGTGCCGCTCTCGATGTTCGAGATCAAGGCCGGTTGGGAGATCCCGGCGGTGCTCGAACAGAGCCTCAATTCCGACCTTCCCGGCGAATTGAAGGCCCTCATAACGGCCAGCGTGTACGATACCGCGACAGGCCGGTACCTATTGATCCCGCAGGGATCGCGCCTGGTTGGTAAATACGATTCGCGGGTTGCGTACGGGCAAGATGGCGTTCAGGTCGCCTGGTCGAGAATCATTTTCCCGGATGCTTCATCGATCGATTTGGGCGGCATGGTCGGCCTCGATTCACACGGCAATGCCGGGCTGCGCGACAAGGTGGATCGCCACTACGGGCGGATCGTCGGATTCTCCGCACTTACAAGCCTGTTCTCGGCCGCGTTCGAAATCTCTCAGCGGCGAAGTCAAAGTGTGTTGGCGTATCCGAGCCCAACCGAAACTGCATCGAGCGCCGTAGGGCGCGAACTGAGCCAGACGGGTTCGCAGATCACGCGAAGGAACCTGAACGTTCAGCCGACGATAAAGGTCCCGGTCGGTTACAAATTCACTGTTCGCGTAAACCGCGACATTCTGTTCGAGGCTCCGTACGAGCCCATGCAAGCCGATCCGCAACCGCTCCCGGCTGGAGAGAAAGCGCTGCGGCAGCACAGTGGCTGGGGACAGCGGAATTAGAGAACAGGGTGCCAAAAGGAGGTACAGAACTATGAAATTCGACGCCGTGAGGGAATTCGTCGCCATGATCGAGGCTGACGTCCAACAGAGACCAACAACCAGCGAATTCGAGATGGCGTATCAGGCGCGCGTCGCGATGGATCGAATCCGATTTGCCATCAAAATGACCGAGATGAGTAGGGAACATTCCGAACAGCTCAAAGAGGCCGGAATGCAACTCGTCGACGCGCTCGATAGGCTCGAAGCCGCCGAGCGCCGGTTCCAGGACCGATGGCGAAATCCCAGTCATTCCAAACCGCCGCAAGCGGATATCGGGTTAGCCCGCGCGACGAACGGAACTGCGCGAGCCGTCTCTTGAGGGTGTATGCAGAATTTCTCAGTGGAGTCCGATGTGGCCGAACAAGTCCAGGCAGCTCAAGTTTGGAGTTCCGATCAATCTTCGCCCGATGACCGTTTGTTACGGGCGGCGGAGGTTCAACGCGAATTGGGGGTCAGCAGGGCAACGGCTTACCGAATGATGAACGACGGCACTCTTCCCATCTATCGGTTCGGCGGAAAGAGTGGCAGCCGGGCGATGATCCGGGTGTCCTTTCGGGAATTGCGGGAGTGGATCGCCAAACACAGAGCTCAGATTGGTCATCGTGCAGGAGGTACCTGCTGATTCTGTGCTGACAACACAGGTTACGCTGGTGATGGGTATGAAGGCGTTCAAGGTTCGGCGCAAAGGCCAGGAATATTTCCGCGTGGATCTTCCAAAGGATCTGTTCGCAGAAGGGAAGCGGCGATCCACGATGGCGGGAACAAAACGAGAAGCCCTCGAAAAGGCGCAGCTACTCATCCAGCAGCAGAAGAAGGGACTCAAAATCGACGAGGCCCGATCACCTCTGTCGGAGTTTCTCGATCAGTTTCTTGAATTCTACAGAAGCGAAGGTGGCGTGGCGCCGCGAACGTGGCAGGATTACCGATACCAGATTGAACACAACATTTCGCCGGCAATCGGCTCGATTGTGCTTTCCGAGCTTAAACCCCGGCACGTCGATCTTTGGATGAAGTCGCTGCGCGACCGTGGTTTGGGTAATCGAAGTGTCGAGTACGCTCAAGCGGTGCTGAGGCGTTCCTTACAATTCGCGGTCGAATGGGAGATTCTCGACCGAAACCCCGCGGCGGCGCGCTTTCGCGCCGCGAAGCGCAAGCGGGCGACTTCGGGCGGCCCGAAGCGAATTCAATTTTTGAACCCAAAGGAGGCCCAACGCTTCCTCAGCGTCATCGAAGGCACGTCGAGCCAAGCGATCTTCACGGTAGCGCTTACGACGGGGCTGCGGCCCGAAGAGCTTTATGGTCTTCGGTGGAAGGATGTAGACCTTGATGCGGGCCGACTCACGGTCAATCAGGTTCTCTCGAAGACCCGGCGCAAGAAAGGGGAGCAGATCCCGCGATTCTTCTTTGGGCCTCCCAAAACGGAGAAGAGCCGACGGACAATCGACTTTCCCGATTTCGTTCGGGGCGTTCTCCTGGATCACGATCATCGCCTCAAAGAGACCCGCATCCTGGCAGGAACCAAGTGGCAAGAGAATGGACTGGTCTTTCCGTCAGAGATCGGAACCCCCGCTGAGGAGCGGAACGTGTTGCGACGGTTCCAGAAGATATGTAAGGAAAACGATCTCCCGAGGCTCCGCGTGTACGATCTTCGTCACAGCCACGCCTCGCTCCTGATCAATGAAGGTGTACACCCCAAAAAGATTTCCGAACGGCTGGGACATTCGTCGATCAAGCTGACGATGGACACGTACGGACATCTCTTCGAGGGCAGTGATCGCGATTCGGCGGACAAGATGGAAAAGATGTTCGGGCCGACCAAATCCGCCTCGGCCAAGCCTCAGACCCAGCTTGCTCTCGTTCCGAAAAAGGCATCCTGATCCCCCAATCTCCGGCCGAACCAGGTTCCGCGCCTGCGAAGCCACTAAAGGAAGGGTTTGCAAGGACTGTTCCCTGCCGTAAGAGCGCGTCGATTCAGCGCTGAGTCTTTTTTCAAACCCCCGTGCTGACAACTTTGCTGACAACTGGGAAATTAGGGGATCGGCTAAACTTCGTAAGATGTTGATTTTAATTGGAGCCACCCGCCAGGATCGAACTGGCGACCTGCTGATTACGAATCAGCCGCTCTACCAACTGAGCTAGGGTGGCTTAGGAAGTCAAAAAATTGCGGAGTTTTAGCCGTCCTGACGATTGCCGACGTGTCTTTTCTTCGCCGCGTCTTACAGGAATAATTATACCTGACCTGCCCCCAGCCCCAATATCATGGGCCGATACGTCGTTCATGGAACTGCTGATCTCGGCATTCTGATGCCAAACGTCAGTCTGCATCGTCTCGCCGTTTGCGTGATCGCGCTGGGAGCGCATCCGCCCCATAGACGAGACCGGTGTAAATCTGAAGCCTGAGACTTTAAGAAACGATGCGGCCGTCGCGCATCTGGATCACGCGGTCGCCGTACGCCGCGGCTTCCGCGTTGTGGGTGATCATCAGAATCGTCTGGCCCAGCCTCTTGTTGAGATCGCGCAAAAGGTTCAGCACGGCCAGCGAATTCGCGGAATCAAGATTGCCGGTCGGTTCATCCGCAAGAAGAATCGACGGTTTCGTTGCCAGTGCGCGCGCAATGGCGACGCGTTGCTGCTCACCGCCCGACATCTCACTCGGCTTGTGATCGAGCCGGGTACGGATGCCCAGCAATTCGAGGGTATTCTCGAACTCGCTGTCGAAGGCGCTGCTGCGGCCGGCGATGAAAAGCGCGATGCGAATGTTGTCGCGGGCCGTCAGGTTGGGAAGCAGATTGAATTTCTGAAAGACAAAACTGACGTACTTCCGGCGAAGTTCAGTGCGTCCCGCGTCGCCCACGGCGGATATATTTCTGCCGCCGACAATGACGTCGCCCCCAGTCGGCGGCGTCAGGCCGCCCACAATATGGAACAGCGTCGATTTGCCGGATCCGGAAGGGCCCACAATCGCCACAAACTCCCCTGCCGGAACATCGAGTGTGACTCCGCGCAGCGCTTCCACGGAGACCTTGCCCGTTCGATAAACCTTTCGAAGATCGCGAATCTGGATGATCGCGCTACTCATAGGCAAGCGCCTCACTCATAGGCAAGTGCCTCGATAGGATCCTGCCGGACAGCCAGCATCCCGGGATAAAGAGCCCCCAGCAGAGCCGCACCCATTGCGATACCGCCCGCGATCGGCCACCAGGAATAAACGATCGCGTCGGGAAGGGACGCAGGCGCAACGGCCTGCATAATTGCCCTGCTCACAAAGCTAAGGGCAATGCCGACAAGGGCGCCCCCCAGACCCAGACAGAACGCCTCAGCCAGAATCAGCGACATCACAAAGCCTTTTGTCGCTCCCAGCGATTTCAAGATACCGATCTCGCGCGTCCGTTGCAGAACGGCCATATACATGGAAAGCGAAACGACGGCAAAACCGATCACAACACCAATCCCGATAATCACGCGAATGAAGTTTCGCAGCAATGGAATGTTGTCGAACGACAAGAGCGTCTTCAGGTCCGCGACCGCCCAGATGCCGTAACCTTCATACTTCTTTTTGAGCGCATCGATCACCTCGTGGGTGTTGCGGGTATCGTCCAGTTTCAGATAGATCTGGCTCACGTGTTTTTCGTATCCGAGCAACTCCTGCAGCACAGGCATCTGCACGAAGAGATGCGCCAGCTTGCCCGGCTCGACGATGCCCGCTACATGCCAGTCCCGATTAAGCACATCGTGAACGGTGCCACCGGCACGGACGTGACGCTGCTGCGCGTCGAAGGAGTCGACAAGAATATCGTAGCGGCCCTGAAAGCTCGTTCCCTCATCGAAAGTGAAGCCCCCGCTCATCTTTTCGAACGCGGCGGGATCGATGCCGGTGACCGAATCGAAACCGCCGATGGGGGCAACGACCGTCCCTGTAGCCTGAACGACGTGAGGCTCTTTGCCGAACGCTCCGATCAGGGCTTCGGGCATGCTCGTGTTACTGAAGCTCATCAAAGAACTGCCCGGCGGTTTGACCAGAATGTCGGCGCCGATGCCCATCGAGCGCTTCTTTGAGTCTTCGATGAACCCGGTGCTGATCCCGACCAGCGTCAGAATCAGCATCACAGGTACGGCGATCAGCAGGACGCTTAAAAACGTGCGCAACGGGCGGAACCGGACGTTCTCCCAAACGATTTTGAAGATCATAATGCGATCAGTGCTGGGCCGGCGCGGGTGCGCCGATGACCTGCAGTTTCGAGCCCTCCGGGCGTTGAAGAACAAACTTGTCGTCGGTCATTTCTTTGTTCATCTGCATTTCCACAATATCCATAACAACGCCGTAGCCGCCTTTTGGCCGGTTGATGTCAATGTGTGCCGGAAAAGATACACCGTCGTAAGGTTGCCAGTTGGCGTAACGCGTATCGCTCACGATATACCCCATGCCATCAAGCACTTTTTGACGAACGATGCTGAGATCCACACGGCTGAACGACACGTTTCGGGCCAAAAAGATTCTTCCATCCGCGTCCTTCCCAACGAACTGCAGAATATAGATGGCATCGTCCTCATCGGTAGCATCCTCGAGCATGGTTACCTCTGTGGCTGGATCGGCGGGCTTAATGAGCATGGAGTGGAGGAACGCATCCGGCCGCAGGTTTTCAATGGCGTTTTTGGAGGTCGGAGGAGCGTCGTTCGCACCCTCCGCAAAAAGATTGCTGGGGCTGTAGTAGAAGCGAAAGGTTGCTCCATTCGAAACCATGTCGAATAATCTGGTCCGGACTACGGGCGCCTGCCCGATGATCCGAATGTCCGCCGGCTTGCGGAAGAGGACGAAGGCCCGCACGTCTTTAATTTCCGTAATCTGGCCCTTGTAAACGCTGCCGACCGAGGGAGTAAGGTCCACTGTGGCCTGGAAGGATTGGATTGAATTGTAAAAAGCGGCAATGCGATCGTTGAGTTCGTCGCGCGTGGCGACCAGCAGCTTTTGCGCAGGCGTAGCGAGCTTCCCGTTCCGCCGAAGCGCACGGTCTCTGACGAATAACCCTCGTAATGAGCAGGAACTCGACAGGGAGGCGAGAAGCAGTGCAAGGGCCACCGGTGCATACCGGCGCGGGCTGCGCATTTTATTCTTCATTGTAGGATGCGGGTGGATACGCCGAAGGTTCTGAAAAGGCTCGTAATGTTATGATGAAAATGTTCCATGTGGGCCTGTGGCGCAGTTGGGAGCGCGCTTCCATGGCATGGAAGAGGTCAAGGGTTCGAATCCCTTCAGGTCCACCAAATCACACAAGCCAGAAGGGCCCAGAACGTCCAGCCGGGTCGGTGCCCAGGTAAGCTAAGCTAAAGAGCAATGAGCGTGGCAGATCCAGCGGCAGTTGAAATCGGGGAAGCGGTAATTTTTCAGACCCTGGAAGACGAAGTGGTCTTGCTTAACATGACCAGCCAGGAGTATTACGGTCTGGACGATGTTGGCGCCACCATGTGGAATTTGCTGATCGAGCACCGCGATGTGGAAACCGTCGTCGGCAAGCTTAAAGATATTTACGATGCCGACGAAACCAGGCTGCGCCAGGACCTTCTCACACTGGTTCAGAAACTCGTCGAAGTAGATCTTCTGAAAAAATCGACGCCTTAGCGCAGCGAGATCTTCTGCACACGCCAGTTTGTCACTTCCCCGGCATATAGGACGCGCGGGTCCCGGCAGTCGAGCTGGTTTACGGCCCCGAATTCCTTTACCAGCTTGCCGGCCTTTCCGAAGCGGCCCAGCGGGTGGCCATCGAGTTCCAGCTTGTAGATTTCGCCGTTCTCCATAGAATCCGGAGCGTTGGAATTCGAGCTGAACAGATATTGATGCGCGCCCGGGGAAATACAGATTGCCCACGGGGAGCCTGCATTTGAGATCTGACTCTTGAAGATGCCGTTATTGTCGAAAATCTGAATCCGCTTGTTGCCGGGATCCGCCACGTAAACATCGCCATGTGCATCCACTGCAATGGAGTTCGGCATGTCGAACTGACCAGGCCCACTTCCCTTCGATCCCCAGGAACTGATAAACTTCCCGTCCTTATCGAACTTCGCGATGCGCGCGTTGGCGTAAGAATCGGCGACGAAGATGTTCCCGGCAGTGTCAAAAGCAACGTCGACCGGACGGTTGAAATTATCTCCCGGCACAGCTCCGCGCCCTCTGCCTCCAGCCGCGCGGGCCTCCAGAGAAACAGACTCGGGCTTGCGGCCCAGCACCAGGGCAATCCGGCCGGAGGGCTCGAACTTCAGCACCATATCCGACCCGCGGTCCACCACCCAGATATTGTCCTGTGGGTCGACCTTGACCGATTGCGCGAAGAGGAAACCATAAACGCCCTGACCGATTTCGCGAACATACCTGCCCGTGGCGTCGAATTCGAAGAGCCGTGAACCCCCGTGGGTGAAGATTCTCGAAGCGCCCGCCGTGGCCGATTCACCTGTGCGCGTGTAAACCACGACATTGCCCTTCGCCGTAGTCGCCACGCCGGCGATTTCCCCGGCGTTGGTGTGCGCGGGCCATTTCAAAAAGTCGATATTGCCCTCGAAGGCGATCTCCGGCGCCTGGGCGCAGAGCGTGGCGGCCCCCAGCATTGTGAGAACGGCTATTTTCATTTCAATATGACCTTTTGCACGCGCCAGACGGTGATCTCGGAAACCAAAAGTTCATTCGGATTACGGCAGTCGATCTCATGCACTGTGCTGAACTGGCCGGGCTTCTTTCCGGCTTTGCCAAACTTCCCCACAATCGTTCCATCCAGTTCCATCTTGTAAATCTCGCCGGTGCTGTCAAGCAACTCCGAGTTATTCGAGTCGGGAAACGAGTTGGAGCTGAAAAGATACTGATGCGGACCCGGGCTGATGCAAACCGCCCACGGCTGCCCCACGTTGCCATAGCTCGCCTTCAGCGTCAGGTCGTTGTTAAAGACCTGAATGCGCGCGTTGCTTCGGTCACCGACATAAACGTTGCCGGAGGCGTCCGCGGCAATCGTGTGAGGCAGGTTCAGCTGGTTCGGCCCCGCGCCTTTTGTTCCCGCGCCCTGTGCGAGGAAGCGCCCGTTTTTGTCGTATTTGACGACCCGGGAATTTCCATAACCATCGGACACGAAAATGTTGCCGGCCGCATCCCACGCCACATCGGTCGGCCGGTTAAACGTGTACTGGCCGGGCGGAGCGGTTGCGGACGGAGGGGGTGGCGCGCCCGCATCCACAGGCTCCGGCCGGCGGCCCAGCACCATCACGACGCGACCTTCCGGATTAAATTCGATCACCATGTTGCTGCCTTCATCGATCGCCCAGATGTTGTCGTGCGAGTCGACTCTGACAGCGTGTGCGAAGGCAAAGCCGTACAGACCTTCCCCGATTTCCCGCACGTAGGCGCCACTGCGATCGAATTCAAACAGGCGCGTCGCCTGGCTTCTGGTGTAGACGAAGATATGTCCTTTGGAGTTCGAAGCCACGCCGATGCCCTCTCCCATGTAGAGATTGGGCGGCATTTTCAGGAAGTTCGGAACAGTTGAAAAAGGCAGTTCGGGAACGTTCGCTGCTTTGCCCTTGAGAACCGGGGCCTGGCCGAAGGCATGGGACGACAGGCATAGCGCCGTCGAAAGCAATTGAGCAACTGTTTTTCTCATGGAAACTCCGACCGTGGGCCAGTATATAGCAGTCGCCACGGGCGATAATGATGAATCGTTTGAAGCATGCGGCACAAGGAAATCTACTGGGCGCTGTCTCTGCAGGTTTCCACGTGCTCACTGAGCGCGTGGCAGAAGACTCCGGATATCGACCAAATCCTCACGCGCGTGCAGACCAACCTTGCGGCCTTCGACGCGGCTCTGCCGGACTTTGTCGCAAACGAGAAAGTCGTTTCGAAGAATGTGGTCGGCGGGATCGTGCGGCAGCGGAGAGAAACCGAATCGCTCTTCACGTGCGTACGGGCGGCGGGCGAGGCCGGCAGTCGCCTCATAGAAACTCGCGAGGTCCTGGCCGTCGACGGAAAGCCCGTGAAGAAGGGCCGGAAGGCGAAGGGACCCTACCTTTTTGGGGGCGCCGTCGCTTCCCTGCTCCACGGAACGTTTTCCGTCAAAACCTCCGTCTTTCAGAAATACAAGTTTGCCGGAGAAGAGACTTTGGATGGAAGGCGAGTATTCGACATCGCGTTCGCCACTAAAGATGGCCAGACAGGGCTGGCTCTCATGGTGGGTTCAAAGCGGATCTTCCCGAAGGATTCCGGCAGGGCGTTGGTAGATCCTGAGTCCATGCAGGTGCTTAGGCTCGAGCGTACGTTCACTGGGCTGCCGAACTCTACCGAGATAACGCTGATCGTGGATTATTCCGCAGTCACGATTGAGGGCAAATCGCTGCTCCTGCCGAAGACTGTAACCTCCGAGCGGCGCGAGATCGGCTCGAAGCCACCGCGGAGCCGGACCTACACGGCTGAGTACAGCGGCTATCGTAAATTCTCGGTCGACACCGCTATCACCTATCATTAGGATCTGGCCGTAAGTTGGAGGGACTGGCCGTAAGTTGGAGGGACTGGCCGTAAGTTGGAGGGAACTGGTCGTAAACTGGCAGGGTCTGTCATAAAATACAGCTTCACGTGATCCCTTTTCTAATTTTGATGCTCGCGGCCGGCGGCGACGCCACGAAGGGCAAAGAGTTGTTCCTGAGCTGTGTGGGCTGCCACAACGTCGAAAACGACCAGCGCAAGATGGGACCTTCCCTCCGCAGTCTGTTCGGCAAAGTAACTCTGCACAACGGCAAGCATGCCGATGATGAGAACGTGCGCGAGATTGTCCTCGATGGCTATAACGGAATGCCCCCATTCCGCTATTCCTTCCGGCCTGCGGAAATCAACGATTTGATGGCGTATCTGCACACGCTCACGGCAAAGCCCGCGGCGCCAGCCGTGAGTCGGGGCGAGGCCGTTTTTCATGCTTATTGCCTCCGCTGTCATGCAACCGACCTGCGCGGAAAGTTCAAGTCCGGGCCGATACCAGACGAAGCGATTAAAGCCATTGACGAGGGACATTCGGATGCGCCTGCGATGAACGACTGGATCGATTCTGCTTCGCGTGCCGCCCTTCTCGATTTTCTCAGGGTTTATTGAACGCACAGTGCGTACAGGAGAAGCGAAAGAACCACGCCGCTGATCGCCGTATAGAGCCAGTCGCGCTCGAAAGCGAACGCCACCACGGCAAAGGCGACCCGCATCACGGGCGTGGCGATTATCAGCAAAACGCCCAGCTGGATAGTCTCCCGGGCACGGCCTGCGAGCACCCCACTCCAGACGCCGCCCACTTGTTTCAGCGTGGGGAGAACGCCGTGGAAATGGCGATAATCCGGAACCTCGCTGCCATGGCGGAGCAGGTACAGGGTCCCCCCGGCCAGCATGGTCGCCGCGGAAATCAGGACGCCAGCCTGCAGCAGCCGCGCCATGCCCCGGTCGAGTTGTTCATCTTTGATTGGCATTTGCTAAATCCGCCCGATGCAGCCGTTGTAGATCATTTCCACGGCGAGCGCCAGCAATACGGCCTTGAAGACGCTGCGCAACACCGGGACGCTGGCCTTCGGAAGCACCCGTGCGCCCAATACCGCCCCCGATAACGCTCCCAGCATAACTGGCATCGCGAGGCCGGGATCGAGGTATCCACGCGACAGATATACGCCCGCACTCGTCGCCGCCGTCACTCCAATCATGAAGTTACTGGTCGTGGTGGATACTTTGAACGGCAGCCCCATAGCTCCGTCCATGGCGAGGACCTTGAGGGCGCCCGATCCGATTCCCAAAAGTCCCGAAAGCGCGCCCGCCCCGGTCATGAGTGCGAAGCCCAGCGGGACGCGACGAACACCATAGCTGCAGAGACCGTTAGCGCTGGGGTAACTTCCGTTCAACCTCAGGACCTCCCCCATTCGGCTATGCGCCGACTCCGGGTTTTTGTGTTCACGGCCTGCCGACCCGGCGAGAGCGGAATAAAGGAGCACGACCCCAAAGATAATAGCGATGGCGGAAGTGGAAACATGCGCGGAGAGACCGGCGCCGATGAGCGCGCCTGCGCTGGTGGCGATTTCCAGAAACAGTCCGATGCGGACGTTCGAGTAGCCTTCGCGCACATAAGCCGCAGCCGCGCCCGACGACGTGGCAATAACCGAGATCAGCGACGCGCCGATCGCATAACGCACATCAACGCCGAACAACAGAGTCAGCATGGGAACGATGACGACGCCACCGCCCAGCCCGGTGAGCGCACCAAGAAATCCAGCGGCCAGCGATCCGGCAAAGACCAGGGCGCTGAAACTTGTGACATTCATTTACAGTTCCTTCACACGGAATTACGCTGTCTTTATCAATGATGCACCGCCTCACCTTGATCGGGTACGCTTCGCGATGCCCGGCGCCTACAGGGCACTAAATGGAAAATTCCCGAATGAACGAAACCGGCCTTACCGGCGATCAGATCCCTCGCCGCGCCTTTCAACTGGCGATGATCTATCTTCTGGGAGCGGTGATCGGCATCGCTCTGGCCATCCCGACCATCATTTACCTGTTCATGCCGCCCCGGACTCGCAAAGAATCGGGCTGGGTGGATGCCGGTGATGTCAGTCAGCTGACACCCGAATCTCCGGTCGAGATGAGCTTTCATCAGAGCCGTGTGGATGGCTGGCGGGTAGTAACGGAAAAGAAGACCGCATGGGTGGTGAAGACAGCCGACAACAAGATAGTCGCCTACGGTCCGCATTGCACACACCTCGGCTGCGCCTACCACTGGGATGACGGCGTGAAGCAATTCGCGTGCCCCTGTCACTCCTCGCTTTTCTCGATTCATGGCCAGGTTCTCGCGGGGCCCGCGCCGCGTCCCCTCGACCGCTACGTCACGCAAATCCGGAATAACCGGCTGCAGGTGGGCCCGCTCCAAACGGCCGTCGGATCCAATGCTTAGAGAAGCCGCTTAGGAAAGCCGAATGAAGAAGCGATTCGCACAGATCGTAGAAGCCATCGATCACCGCACCGGTCTGCAAAGTGGCTTACAGAAATTTTTATACGAGGAGATTCCGGCCTCGAGCGGCTGGCACCAGGTCTTCGGCAGCGTGGCGCTGTTCCTGATTCTGATTCAGTTTTTTACAGGCGCGATGCTGGCGTTTAACTATGCGCCCACGCCCGGCGACGCTTATACCAGCCTCCGCTACATTCTAACGGAGGTCGCCGGTGGGCGGATCATGCGCGGTCTCCATCACTGGGGGGCGAGCATGATCATTGTCATTGTGGTTCTCCACATGGTGCAGGTTTCTATCTGGGGCGCATACAAAAAGCCTCGGGAAGGCACCTGGATTGTGGGCGTGGTTCTGCTGCTGCTGACTTTCGCCTATGGCCTTACCGGTTATCTGCTTCCCTGGGATAACCGCGCCTACTGGGGAACGGTCGTCGCCACACAGATTGGCGCCACAGTGCCCGTGATGGGTCCCTATGTCAGCCGGCTACTCGGCAGCACCGGCGATGTGGGCGTAGTTACGTTCGCACGTTTTTATGGATTGCACGTTCTGCTGCTGCCGCCCGCGACTATGCTGCTGATTGGGCTGCACGTTTATCTGGTCAGACGGCATGGAGTAGCGCCGGCGCCGAACGATGAGCTGAAGCCGAAGAAGTCGTTCTATCCCCAGCAGGTATTCAAAGATACGGTGGCCGTGTTCATTGCGTTCGCGATTCTGTTCACGCTGGCCATCGCGGTTCGGATTCCGCTGGAACGCCTTGCGGACCCCACGGACACCAGTTACATCCCGCGCCCGGAATGGTACTTTCTGTTCCTCTTCCAGATGCTGAAGGTCTTCGAAGGGCCGCTCGAAGTGGTAGGCACGGTGATTCTGCCCACGGTGGCGATTCTGGCGCTGATCGTTACGCCGTTTATCGATCGAAGCAAGATAGCGAAGGTCCGCCAGCGCACGCTTGCCATGGGTATCGTTCTGCTGGCGGGGTTGGGCTGGGGTGGTATGACTTTGGCGGCTATCCGGAGCACGCCACCCCAAACCGCGGCATCTTCCATCGACTTCTCCGGACCCACGCAGTGGATGCAGTTGAAGCCTGCCGAGCTTTCCGGCATCCATTATTTCCGCCAGGAAAACTGCGCGGTATGTCACAACGTCACAGGCGGCGAAGCCAAGGCTGGCCCCAACCTTGTGGACATCGGCAAAAGGCATGATCAGGTGTGGATGCTGACGCATTTCAAAATGCCGGAATCGACAAACTCTGGCTCGTCAAGGGGCGCCGTGAATCTCTCGGGCTCGCAGTTGAGCGACCTGGCCGCAACGATGCCCGCGCTGACCCCTGACAATGGCAACGTGATTGACAACACGCCGCTATTCGTGGCGGACGGCGCCGCAATATATCAAAAGAATTTCTGCGGAGCCTGTCACACGGTCAACGGCGTGGGCGGCAAGACCGGGCCGGTTCTCAATGGACTGTCGGCCCGCCGTACGGAAG
>JBDUBZ010000062.1:0-13461 GCA_040003745.1 Terriglobia bacterium | reverse complement strand
GTTGTTGTTTATCAGGCTTGCATGGCAGTTGCCGCAGCCCAGTTGATTGAAGAGGCCCTGACCCTGTTCGGCCATCGACCCTTCACCGCTTCCTTCGCCCAGCCACGTATTGTAATCGGACTGGCTCATAACGTAGACCGTCCCGATCATGCCGGAGTGTTTGGTGCCGCAATACTCCGCGCAGAAGATGTGATAAGAACCGATCAGGGTCGGGCGGAACCATTCCGTCACGTACTTGCCGGGGACCACATCGGCCTTGGTCCGGAACGCTGGTACGTAGAAATCGTGGAGAACGTCTTCCGACGTCATTGTAAGCTTGATATTCCGGTCCACCGGGATGTGCAACTCGTTGATTTCCCGCGCACCTTCCATGTGCTGGATTTTCCACATCCACTGCTTGCCTGTGACGTAAATCTCCATCGAATCGGCAGGAGGACGCGATTCCGTGAAAAAGATGCTCGCGCCCCACGCAAACATGATCATCGACAATCCCAGCGGGATCACCGACCATACGATTTCGAGAACCATGCCACCCACGCCATGTGAGGTGTCGCCCGCGTTGGCCTGCTCGGGTTTGGGTTCGTTGGGGCGGTGCCGGTATTTCACGGCGAAGAACACAACCAGGAATGCAATGAGAAGCGAGAAAAAGGCGCTGACCAGAACCAGGAACGCGTAGAGCGCGTCCACATGGCTGGCGATGCTTGAGGCCTGCTCCGGGAAAAACTGGAAACTCTTTGGTTCAATCATCGACTCAGGCGGCTCCCTTCTGGCGGCGTTCGCGCCGCAACATGATGAACACAAATCCTCCCAGACCTAAGAACGTTGCCGCCCCTGCCACCCGCAGCAGACCCAGAGCATATGGCGTGTATTTGGCCGCATGCGGATCGAAATGGTAGCAAAACAGCAGAATCTGATCGACGGGATTGCCGATTTTGTTGGCGGAGGCTTCCACAAGGCCCAGACGCAGGTCCTTTGGGGAGTAGTCGATCCCGTAAAAATATTTTGAGAGCTTGCCCTCGGGTGTCAGCACATAAATGGCGCTGGCATGTGCGAACTGATCAGTGTGGGCATCCCACACATAGCGGAAACCGACGGCATCCGTCACGCGCTTGATCGAATCCAGATCGCCGGTGAGGAAGTGCCAGCCTTTGGACGTTTCCGGGTGACCGTAAGCGTGCATGTAGACGGCCTTTTTCGCGGCGGCCTGCTGAGGAGTCTCACGCGCGTCAAAGCTGATCGCTACGACGTCGTAATCTTCGCCCGGCGTGAACCTCAGAGCCTTGGCGGCACGAACCACGCCGTTCAGAATCTGTGTGCAAAGCATGGGGCACTCGTAATAGACAAGAGCCAGCACCACAGGCTTTTTGCCGAAGAGAGACCCCAGCGGTATGGTTTTACCGTATTCGTCGCGGAACGGGGCATCGAGCGGCAGTTGGGAATTCAGCCGTTGCTCGATGGTCACCCGTGACAGCGGAGTGGGACGATCGACGCCCTTCATATTGAGCAGGTCCGGCACGGGTTGCGCGCGCGGCCCGGTAATGGCGGGTCCGTCCGCAAACGCAATCGCGGCCAGCGCCGCTACAAGTACAAACGCGCTAGTGGTTCTGCCCAGCATCATTGAGAAATCTTCTCGAGCGTCCTGCCGCTGCTCGCATCCGAGGGAATCATACGGTAGCCGCCGTTATCCAGGCCCGCCGGGCTCGGCTTCGAAGGCAGGCCCTTTTGCGCCACCATGTCGATCGCCTGATCGATGGGGATGCGAACAGTGCCTTTGGCGGGATCCAGCCAACCATAGTTATTCAGAATTGCGTCTTCATCCGCATGGAGCTGTTCGAGCTCGACGTGAGGCTGAATCGGTTCGGGGATACCCTGCAGCCGGGGCTCAGGTGGAAGCGTCGGACGGTTGCGCATCATCGAAGGCGGGATCTGCGCGTTTTTCATGTCCTCGCGATGATAAAGAAAGTCGAACATCGCCCACATCGCAAAGACCACTACAATGCAACTGATCAGCAGACCAATACCGAACGCGGTGATCTGAAAAACATTCACATCGCGCCGCTCGTGTGAGACTTGCGGATTGCCTTCGTCCTCGGGCCTGTGCGGAGGCTTAATGATGTCGGCCATGGTTCAAACCTTTTATAAGATCCGGCGCGCCCAGGGGCAGCAGCGGCATACTTTGCAGATTGCGGAAGAACAGAGCGAGCCAGAGGCCCCCGAAACCGAGCGGGGCTGCGACATCCAGCCATGACATGGTGAAATGTGGGTTTGCCGTGCTTTGGAAATTCGGCTCGATCAGCGAGAATACGTCGACTGCGTGAACAACAATCAGAAAAATGGCGATCGCCGCAATAGTACGCGGGTTCTTCTTGAGATCCTGCGAGAGCAGGAGCACAAACGGGAGAATAAAGTGGCCGATCAGCAGGATCAAAGCGACCCAGCCCCAGCCCCCGTTCCAGCGCTTGATGTACCACATGATTTCTGTCGGCAGGTTGCCCGACCAGGTAATCAGCAGCTGCGAGAAATTCATATAAGCCCAGAGCATCACGAGCGAAAGCAGGAGCTTCCCAAGATCGTGAAGATGCTTACTGGTAATCGCATGGTCCATCGGGCTGAACCTCGACAGCATGGCGAGCACAGCTATGGCCACCGACATGGCCGTCAGGCACATGCCCATCACCACCATGAAACCGTAAACCGTCGAATACCAGTAAGGCTCGAGCGTCATCAGATAATCGATCGAAGCGAACGTCATGAGCAGAAAGAAAATCACGACGCCGGGAGCGCTGAAGTTCTCGAGCTTCTTCGAATATTCGATAGATTTTGTTTCGTCTTCGAGCTTCGACCATTTCGTCAGGAGATAAGTGATTCCAACCAGAAACACCGCGTAAATTACCGTGCGCACATAAAAAAACGGCAGGTTGAGATATAGGCGCTTAGCGTGGATGACTTTATCCGCCAGACCTTCCGGAGTGGTCCACCAGTAAAGCTTTTCGTGGAACAGCACCAGGGGCAGAAGAAAGAAAGCCATTACATAAAGGGTCTTCGCGCCCGCTTCGAGCGGCCGCCGGATCACGAGTCCCCAGGCGCCGCCGGTAAGATACTGGGTCATCAGAATCACCAGGCAGCCGGCGCCCGCTCCGAACCAGATCCAGAAGCCAACCAGATAAGAGCGCATGACCTGCGCGGCCCCGCCACCAGGCAGAACCACACCGGCGGCGGTCAGCACGAGAAATATCAGCCCGATGAACGCCGCCATGTTCGAATAGCGTTTCAGCGTATCCATCAGCGCCGGGCTGGCTGTATAACTATGTTCCGTCGTCGTCATTGTCTCTCCGGCTGACCGGAAGGCGTGTTAGCACCAGCACCGTGGGCCCCAGGTACGCCAGCCGGTGTAGCCGGACTGGCGGGGAAATTATAGAAATCGGTGTCTTTCGGGACCAGAGGCTCTGAGGCTTCAGCGGCCTTTTGCTGTGGGCTCATCGGCTGGTCTGCGCCCGGCACTTTCGCGCGGGCATCGGCGGTCAATTCGTTCACGTTCGCATTCTGGCTGTACTGCAGGGCGCGAATATAAGCGATGATCGCCCAGCGGTCGCGCGGCTGCACCTGCGCGGCGTAATTCAGCATGGCTCCGTAGCCGTTGGTAATGACGTCGTAATAATGGCCGACCGGTGCATCGCGCAACCGATCGATGTGATAAGAGGGCGGTTGTTTGAAGCCGCGCCTGACCACCATGCCGAGCCCGTTGCCGATCCGGCCATGGCAGGGCGAACAATAGACGTCGTAGCGCTGGCGGCCGCGCAGAATAAAATCCTTGTCGACGGCAATCGGGAAGGCGGTCACGTCCGCATCTTTCTCGTCTTTGCCGAAATAAAATGCGGTGTCTTCATCGAGCGTGCCGCGCGCAACTGTGCCCTCGACCTCGGGACGGCCGCTGCGGCCATCTTTGAAAAACGCGCTGGGACGCTGCGGCTTGTACTTCGGCTGATCCTGCATGTCAAGGCGGGAACAACCGGCCAGCGCGAGCGCGCCCGCACCTGCCAGAGCCACCGCCAGTGCCGTTTTCATTCCGCTCATCTCGCCACTTCCGCAATCTCGGTGGGGTTCAGACTGCCGAGGAATCCCGCAGTCTCGCGCGTATCGAACATGGGGTCGGCCGACTCGATGCAAAGGAAAAATTTGCTCTTCGATGCCGCGGCGAACCGCGCCACATTAAACACCGGGTGATACGGCAAGGGCAGGCCGTTCATCAGGATCATACTGATGGCAGCGGTTAACCCGCCAATCAAAATGGTGCATTCGAACGTGATGGGGATGAACATCGGGACGCTGATCAGAGGACGTCCGCCGATGTTAAGCGGCAGCGCCACAGCGGAAATCCACGAGCACAACCCGAACCCTCCCGCGCATCCAAAAAGACCCCCAAGCAGAGTCGCCAGCGACACGCGGTTGTCGTACAGATGCATAGCTTCGTCCAGTTCGTGAATCGGGTACGGCGTATAGGCGTCGAATTGCCGGAATCCCGCCTCGCGTGTTGTGCGGGCGGCGGCTACCAATTCGCCCGGAGTGTCGAACTCCGCCATTAAGCCGTAAAGAGGATGGGCGTATTCGATGATATGACCGCTCATTGCGCCACAGGCTCCTTCACGCGCGCCCCCGGCAGCAACATACGCAATTCGAAGATCGTAATCATCGGCAGAACGCGTATAAAGAGGAAGATGCACGTCATAAACATGCCGAGTGTTCCGGTAAAGACTGCCCAATCCCAGATCGTCGGATAATACATGCCCCAGCTCGATGGCAGGAAGTCTCTATGCAGGCTGGTAATAACGATTACGAAGCGTTCCAGCCACATCCCGATATTGACGACGATCGAGAGACAAAAGAGACGAAACGGACTGGTGCGGTTCTTCTTAAACCACAGAAGCTGCGGCGTGAGGATGTTGCAGAGAATCAGGATCCAGTAAAAGGGCGCGTAAGGCCCGGTCATCCGGTTCCAGATCATGAACTTCTCGTACGTATCGGCGCTGAAGTAGCCGAAGAACGCTTCCATACTGTACCCGTACGCGACGATCATGGCGGTCGCGAGGGTCACCTTGGCCATGTTGTTCAGATGGCGGATCGTGATGATGTCCTGCAGACCATAGAACTGCCGCACCGGAATCATCAGCGTCAGGACCATCGCGAAACCTGAGTAGATCGCGCCCGCCACGAAATAGGGCGGGAAGATCGTGGTGTGCCAGCCGGGCACAATCGACACAGCGAAGTCGAAACTCACGACGGTGTGGACGGAAACGACCAGCGGTGTCGCCAAACCGGCCAGCAACAGCGACGCCTTCTCATAGCGTTGCCAGTGCCGCGCCGAACCTCGCCAGCCCATTGCCAGCGCGCCGAAAACAACCTGCTTCCAGCGCTGCTTCGCCGAATCGCGAAGAGTGGCAAGATCCGGCAGCAGACCGACAAACCAGAAAACCGCGGAAATGGTCAGATAAGTCGAAACCGCGAACACGTCCCAGAGCAGCGGGCTGCGCATCTGCGGCCAGAGATCCATCGTATTTGGATAAGGGAAAAGCCAGTAGGCGAGCCAGGGGCGGCCGGTATGCAGCACCGGGAACATGCCCGCGCACATGACGGCAAACAGCGTCATGGCCTCGGCGAAGCGGTTGATGGCATTGCGCCACGATTGATTGAGCAGCAGCAGAATTGCCGAGATCAGCGTACCGGCGTGACCGATACCGATCCACCAGACGAAGTTGACGATGGCGAATCCCCATCCGTTCGGGATGTTGACCCCCCATACGCCGATGCCTTTGATAAACAGCCAGGCGGCCCCGGCCATCAGATTCTGCAGCACGGCAAACGAGATCAACAGGCCGAAGACCCATCCCAGAGTGATCCGCCGCTTGAGAACAATACCGCCGATCTTGTCCGAAACGGAGGCAAGACTGTGACCCTCATCAATAACGGGTCCGACGTGGATTTTATCCGGAAGCTCGACCGGTTGCATCAGCCCTGTCCTCCAAGATCCGGATTCGGGTTGCGAATATCCGCCAGATAAGTGGTGCGGGGACGCGTATTCAGCTCACCCAGCAGCGAGTAGTTCGTCTTCTCGCGCTTCCACTGCGATACCTTGCTCTTCGGGTCGTTCAGATCGCCAAACGCGATGGCCTGCGCGGGGCATGTGGCCGCGCACGCGGGAACGATCTCGCCATCGAGAACCTTGCGGTCCTCTTTCTCGGCCGAGATCTTCGCATAATTAATCCGCTGCACGCAGTAAGTGCATTTTTCCATCACGCCGCGGCTGCGAACAGTGACATCGGGATTGCGTTGCAGCTTCAGGCTCTCCGTGTCCCAGTCGTTATAGAGCAGGAAATTGAACCGCCGCACTTTATAAGGGCAGTTGTTTGAACAGTAACGAGTGCCGACGCAGCGGTTGTAAACCATCGTATTCAGGCCTTCCTGATCGTGGTTTGTGGCGGCGACCGGACAAACCAGTTCGCAGGGAGCGTCTTCGCAATGGTGGCAGGCAACGGGCTGGAAATAACTTTCGGCATCGCCCACGTCGCCTTTGTAGTAGCGATCAATGCGGATCCAGTGCATTTCGCGCGTGTTCAGAACCTGTTCTTTACCCACGACTGGAATGTTATTTTCCGCCTGACAAGCCACCACACAGGCGTTGCAGCCATTGCAGGAGCTGAGATCGATCGCCATGCCCCATGCATAACCTTCATATTTCCATTCCTGCGGAAAAATAGTCAGACCTTTGGGCGCGGTTTCACTTTCCTTCTGGGCGAAAGCCGGGTCCTTTTTATATTCTTCGAGCGTTCCGGATTTAACGGGCTCGCGGCCTTCCATGGCGAAGTGATTCTGCACGGCGGCAAGCTTATACGTTTCGCCGAGCTTCTTAACTTTAGCGCCGACAGCTGTCCAGGGATTGGCGACGGTCCGCAGGGGATAGACATTGAAGCCGGCGCCGTTGCCTGCCCGCCCGGAACGTGTCCGTCCGTAGCCGAGACTCAGACCGATGGACCCATCGGGCTGGCCAGGCAGCCGGAACACAGAGCCCTGAACGGAGGCTCCATTCACGCCGATTTCAACGCGGTCTCCGT
This sequence comes from Terriglobia bacterium, assembly GCA_040003745.1. GTDB lineage: Bacteria > Acidobacteriota > Terriglobia > Bryobacterales > Bryobacteraceae > BOG-234. The sequence goes on along the minus strand of JBDUBZ010000062.1, from coordinate 6,355 downwards.
CGGTTACGCCAAGATCCTTCGCGGTTTTCTCACTGAGGACGACCGCGTTATCCCAGGTCAGCCGCGTGACTGGCCGTGGAAGCTCCTGCAGCCAGGTGTTGTTCGCGTACCGCCCGTCCAGAATATAGGGGTCGGCGTGGAAAGAAATCTCGTAGCCGTCGCCGCCCGAGCCGACCGGCTGCGGCGTGATCATTTTCGCGGTGGCGTTGACAGCGGGCAGAGCCGAGTCTTTGATAAACCCGTCGTGGATAGAATGCCTCCACCATGTTTCGTAATCCGCACCGGTGTGCTTCGTCTGCCAGTATTCGCGAAGTGATTCGTAACCGCTCTTTTCCGGTGTCAGCGTGAATGCCGCAATCAACTCATGCGTCGATTTTCCACCGTATAGCGGTGCGATCAGGGGCTGCATGAGGGTCATGGTCCCGTCGTAGGCCGGGGCGTCGCTCCACATCTCATACGTATGGGCTTCGGGAATCAGCCACTGGCAAAATTCCGACGTTTCATCGTCGAGCTGGCCGAGCCGGATGCGCATCTTCGCCATCTGGATCGCGCCCTTGAGATTCAATTCGCGGGGCGCTGAATAAATCGGATTACCACCCAGAATCAGCAGTAAATCGACCTCATTCGATTTCAATCCCAGAACTAAGGACTGCAGATCGGCCCACTGGTCGACAGGCTTCGATTCCAGCGAGGCGGTGAACGTCACCGTTTTGCCGTTGTTGTCGAGGGCCTGGTTGATGTAGTGGACAAGTGCGTGAATTTCAGGCGACTGGTCTTCGCCTGCGATAACGATCGACTTGCCCTTCGCCGACTGCAGATCTTTGAGCACCGACTGGAAAAACTTAGAACCACCCCCGCCGGAACCGCCGACGGCCGAGGCGAGGCCTCGAACAAAGGCGGCGACTTCAGAGGGCTTCATCCCCACGCGGTGATCGGCCTTGCAGCCCGTCGAAGTGGGAGAAGATTCAACCGCATAAAAGCGGCATTGCTCCATCACACCATCGCGGACATTGCGCTTCGAAGCGAAATCGCGCGCATAGCGAACAGTGCCCGGTCCCTCGCCGGTGAAGTTCGCATCGATGGAAAGCACGACATCTGCCTGATCGAAGTGATAGACCGGGTTCAGGAACTGACCAAAGGCCATTTGCGCGCCCATGCGGCGGCCATGCCCCGTCGGCTCCCACTGATGCCACTTCGCGCCCGGATAGAGCATCAGAACTTCCTGAATCTGCGCAAAAAGCGTAGGAGACGTAACGGTTTCCGTCAGAATGCGAATGCCCGCGCCATCCTTCGCACGCTGCTTGGCGAGCATGCCGACAAAACTCGACATAAACGAAGCGTAAGACCGAATTTCGCCAAGATAGTTAACGGTCTGCAGCCTGTCCGGATCGTAGAGACCGAGAATCGAAGCCTGCGTGGGAACGTTGGCCGCACCCATGCTCGCGGGATGCTCGGGATTTCCTTCTATCTTGGTAGGCCGGAACTCATGCGTCTCGACCAGGATGGGGTTCGCCACGCCGCTGATAGGAAACGCAGTTGCGTAGAAAAGCGGCTTCCCGGCGACCAGCTTTTCCGGCGCTTCCACATACGGCATGGTGAATTCGACGGGCTGCTTAGTGCAGGCAGTGACACCGGCGAGCGCCAGAGAAGCGCCCATGATCTTCAGGAAGTTGCGGCGGCCTTCATCATCGACCCATTCACCCGCGAGCCGGGGAAATTCGCGGTGCAGGTATTCCTTGAAACCGTCGGTCGAGGACAGCTCGTCGAGACTCCGCCATGTTTTTTGTTCGCTCATTGCGCTATCTGTGGCACGTCCAGCAGGTCTCCAGCTTTTGAATGTGATATTCCCGCACCAGCCTCTTGCCAATCACTTCCTGAGGCTCGGCCGGCTCGTAGCCCATTTTGGTAATGAATTCCCGGGGGCGCACGTACTTTTCGGGGTTGCGGTGACAGTCGAGACACCAACGCATCTGGAGCGACGCGTTTTGGTACATCAACGGCATTTTATCCACGCGGCCATGGCAGGTTTCGCAACCAACGCCCTTCTTCACGTGGATACTGTGGTTGAAATAAACGTAATCCGGCAGATCGTGGACCTTGGTCCACTTGATCGATTCATTGGTGCGATAGCTTTCGCGCACGGGCTCAAGTGTGGAGCTGTTGATCCAGATCTGCGAATGGCAGTTCATGCAGGTTTTGGTGGGCGGGACAACGGCGTAATCGGAATTATCGACCGATGTGTGGCAGTAGCGGCAGTCGATTCCCATCGAGGCTACGTGGTGAGCATGGCTGAAAGGAATCGGCTGTTCCCGCGCGTCGCCCTGACGCGTCGCATAGTTTGAATCGGCAATCAGCTCGAAGAGCGCGCCGCCCAGTGCGCCAAGAACCACCACAGCGAGAATGATGCTCGTTCGGGCGTGCGCATTAGCGCTGGGTTTGAAGATCTGTGGCATCGGTTATTCGTGGGGCGTTGCGGCCAAATCGATATTATGTCCCATCGACTTCGTTTTCCCAAACCCCTCAGCGAATATCCACTTTACAACGGAGCCTCACGCGCCAGTCGATTCACCCTGCGAGACGGCTCCACGGCGCTGTTGTCCTGCCTCGGACAAGTCCATTCCTCACCGTTACGCGATGATCGCTTCGCTCGTTGAGGGCGCTTCAAAGATCCACAATTATTTGACCGGAGCGACTGTCATTCGGCTTCGGAAAAGGTTACGCCGTACGTCATGCGCGTGCCGAAGAGGGGGCATTTTCGCGCGGCGGCGTTACGGGCCGATGAAGAATCGCCGATCGACAATGCGGATGCGGCGTCGTTCTCGTCCCCGGAGTTCTGGAACATTCCCGCGAAAGCGGTTCAACCCCGGCGTTCTGCCATTCGTCAGAAAAACGAACGCTTCCTGACGCCGTTTCGTTACTCTGACTTCACAGCATGCTTGTATCGAATGCAATAACCGTTGAGGGACTGCGCAAATCCTACGGCTCTTTTGAAGCCGTCAAAGGCATCGATTTCGAGGTTCACAGCGGTGAGGTTTTCGGCCTGCTCGGGCCGAACGGCGCGGGCAAGACCACTACCGTCGAAATTCTCGAAGGAATTCGCCAACGCAGCGCGGGCGAGGTCCGCGTGCTCGATTTCGATCCCGATAAGCAGAAGGTGAAACTCAAAGACCGTATTGGCGTCTGCCTCCAGGCCACCAATCTTCCGGACAAAATCAAAGTCATTGAGGCGCTGCAGCTCTTCGGAGCGCTCTACAGCCGCATGGTGGATCCAAACATTCTGCTGAAGCGGCTGCAGTTGTGGGATAAGCGCGACGCATTTTATGTGACCCTCTCCGGCGGCCAGAAGCAGCGGCTGGCGATCGCGATGGGGCTGATCAACGACCCTTCGTTGCTCTTTCTCGACGAGCCGACAACAGGGCTCGATCCGCAGGTGCGGCTGGAGATTCATGCGCTCATTGAAGAGCTTCGGGCCGAAAAGCGCACTATCGTCCTCACTACCCATTACATAGAAGAAGCCGAAAAGTTATGCGACCGTGTGGCCATCGTAGATGCGGGCAAAATAATCGCTATCGGTTCTCCGCGCGAGTTGCAGGAACAGAGCGCGGGCAAGCCCACCATCACGATCGTATGCGAGCAGCCGCTCGATAACCTGCTCATGCCTGAGTGGCCCTATGCGACCCAGACAATAGTCGATCCCGGGGGCCGCGGACTGACCGTCGCCTCCACGCAACCGGCTAAGACTCTGGTTGAAATCGTCAAATGGGTGGACGCGCAAGGGCTCGCGCTCGAAGACGTTCGCCTCACGCGTCCCACGCTTGAAGACGTATTTATCGAACTGACTGGCAAGAGGCTTCGAGACTGATGAAGGCTTACATGGCAATGATCCGGACGGATATCCGTCTGGCCGCGCGGCAGAAGGCCGTTCTGTTTTTCAACTACCTGATGCCCCTGACGTTTTTCTTCGTCTTCGCGCAGGCATTCCATGCCGAGCAGGGCGGGGCGATTCTTCAGGTTCTGACGATGGTCATCGTCATCGGGATGCTGGGCAATGGGCTTCTGGGGGCTGGCATGCGCGCCGTTCAGGAGCGCGAGAACAATATCCTGAGGCGCTTCAAGGTTGCGCCCATCTCACCACTGCCTTTGCTGGTGGCGTCGAGCGTCACCGGCCTCGCAGTGTATATGCCGTGTGTGCTGCTGATGCTTTTCCTCGCGAAGGTCCGCTACGGCATGCAGATACCATCGAACCTCGGCTCGATGCTGCTGTTCGTGATGCTGGGCGTGATCGCGATGCGCTCGATCGGATTGATAATTGCATCGGTCGCGAATTCCATGCAGGAAAGCAACGTCCTGGTGCAGATCGTCTACATGACGATGCTGTTCCTGAGCGGCGCGTCCTTCCCCGTGCAACTTTTCCCCAACTGGCTGCTGACCGTAACCCAGTTCATTCCGGCCACCTATCTGGTGACCGGGCTGCAGGGGATATTGATTCGTCATGAAAGTCTGGGCGATAACTGGCAGGCCGCGGGGGCGCTCGTTCTGACCACATGCGTTGGCCTGCTGCTTTGTATGAAGCTCTTCCGCTGGGAGAAAGAGGAGAAGATCAAGCCCGCCGGCAAGCTGTGGGTGGTGGCTGTACTGCTGCCGTTTTTTGTGCTGGGAGCCTGGCAGACGCATGCGAAAGATAACGTCCACAAAACACGGGTTCTGGAACGCGAGCTGAATCGGTCGCGCACAATACTGATCCGCAATGCGCGCATTGTCGTGGGCGATGGAACGGTCATCGAAAGCGGTGGGATTCTCATCCGCGACGGCAAAATCGAAGAAGTCTATTCATCGAACATCCCGGATCCCTCGTCCCTTAAAGCCGAAGCCATGGAAGCCGCGGGCAAAACAATTCTTCCCGGCCTGATCGATATGCATGTGCATCTCGGGCAGCCTGGCGGCGTCGTCGAGGATTATTCGAAGTACGACAGCGCCAGGGCTGCGCAGCGCGAGCTGGGAGCTTACCTTTACTGCGGCGTGACAGCGGTCAGAAGCCTCGGCGATATGCTCGACAGCGCACTGAAGACGCGTGAACTCGTCAATAGCGGCGAAAAACTGGGGGCTGAATTGTTCCTGGCCGGGCCGCTCTTCACCACTGCGGGCGGTCACGGGACGGAGTACTTCCGGGCGCTCCCGCAAAACACGCGCCAGCAGATGGAAGGTCAGTTCCTCCGCATGCCGAAGACCGCCGCGGAGGCCCGTGCGCAGGTTGACGAGCTCAAAAAAGCTGGCGTCGATGCCATCAAAGCCATTATGGAAGCCGGGGCCGGCGGAGTGGTTTTCGAACGGCTCGATCCCGCGATCCTGAACGCGATCGGCGAGCAGGCCCGCGCCGATCATTTACCTCTTGCCGTCCACACTGGCGATGCAAGAGACGTGGAAGATGCGCTCCGCGCCGGAGCGAGCAGCATCGAGCATGGATCGTTTCAGCAGCGCATTCCCGACGCGGATTTCGCCCTCATGGCGAAAAATGGCGTCGCCTACGATCCCACCCTGAGTGTCGGCGAGGCGATCCCGCAATTTGTCGCCGGAAAGACCGGCTTGCTGAGCCGCTCGCTGGTGCAGCAGGTGGTACCGGCTAAGATTCTCGCCGACACGCGTAAAATGCTTTCTTCGCGGAAGTCGGGCGGGAATTATCCCATTGACATGGATGTCGCAAAGGACAATCTGCTGCGCGCCTGGAAAGCCGGGGTTACTTTGATTACCGGCAGCGATGCCGGGAACATGCTCGTTTTCCACGGCCCCACCGTGCAGCATGAAATCGCGCTCTGGGTGGAGGCCGGCATTCCGATTCCGGTGGCGATCCAAGCCGCGACGCTCAATTCGGCGCGGGCCCTGGGAACAGACAGCCGCATGGGTTCGATCATGAAGGGCAAGGAGGCTTCGTTGCTGGTTGTCGACGGCAATCCCCTGCAGGATGTCAAAGCTCTCGAAGCGATATCTTTTGTGATGTTAAGAGGCGAGCGAGTCTCCCGCGGTGACCTGCTCAATCAGGATTAGGATCTGTCTGTGAACGGAACAATCTGCTACATGGACTCTCGGAATTTACCAGGACTCCCGCCGATTATTTAGTGGTGTAAAAGTCGTACGTGATCTTCCACGTAAACTCTTTCCCCGGCTCGATGTTCATCCGAATATATGCTTCAGGGCAGGCAGTCGTGCGAATCGACCAATAGTTGATCCGCACCAGCGGCCGGTCCGATGTCTGCCGGACACCCGCGCCTGTCTTAACATTCTCTTCCGAAATATTGTAATCTTTCACGTCGGAGCTGAAACCTGTCAGTTCGCTCTGGGCCGACTGGCGGGCCGGCAG
>JBDUBZ010000061.1:0-13464 GCA_040003745.1 Terriglobia bacterium | reverse complement strand
CGCCAGAAATATCCGGTTTTGTATCTTCTGCACGGCAACGGGCAGGTCGAAGCATCGTGGGTCCGGACCGGCCGCGCCCATGTGATTCTGGACAACCTGATTGCCGATGGCAAGGCGAAACCGATGGTTGTGGTGATGCCAATATGGCCACATTCCGCGCGAGATCAAGCCGGACACAGCCTCTCCGTCCGATCCGCTCGCAATCGAAAAGGAACTGCTCACCGCTGTGAAACCCGAGGTGGAGAAGAAGTATCGCGTGCTGCTCGATTGCGACCATCGCGCAATCGGCGGACTGTCGATGGGCGCAGGGCAGTCGCTGTCGATCGGCCTGCACCATCCCGACCGAATCCGGCTGCGGGCATAGATGGCCCAACTGGCAGACCTATCTTTCGAAATACGCTCCGCTGTTGTTCCGGAACTAGCGGGGCGGGGATCGAGTCAGGCCGAAAAAAGGATTGCGTTGCAGGAATACCGAGGCGCAGTAAAAGTGCCGGACCAACAGGCGCCAGCGGCGATCCTGGCCCCCCTTAAAGCCTTCTCTCACAAAATTTTCTATCAAAATTTTCTGGACAGGACGCGTTGTTAAATATATACTCCCGCTGTAAGAGCTTACACATGAGAATCGATCAAGCAGCATTATTTTGCGCGCTGGCCGCGCTGACCTTTCCCGCTGGCGCAAGAGAGCCTCTCGCGGTGCGTATCGTTCACACCGATCCCGCAAAATTCCGCCACAATCCGGCGGTACATAACGGACCCGGCGCGCTCGACTACATGGCGCTCTTCGATTTCCACACGCTCGACACCAACCTTTACTTTCTGCATCGCGGGGTCATCGAGCCGAAGAGTGGAATCGGAGCTCACTTTCACAACACGTGCGAGGAGATGTTCGTCATCTTCGACGGCGAAGCGCAGTTCACCATCGACGGGCGAACGTCAACACTGAAGGGACCCGCCGGGGCTTTCTGCCGGATGGGGCACTCCCATGCCATCTACAACGCGGGCACCACTCCCGTGCAGTGGATGAACATCAACGTGACGGCTATCAAGGGGGCTTACGACGCCTTCAATCTCAACGACGGACGCGCCGAAGTCCCACTGGACGTGATTCCGGTCTTCATGGCGATGCACCTGGATCGCAGCCTGCTGCGGCCGGCGAACGGCCTGCACGGAGCGGTGGCTCCGGTGCAATACCGCCGGGCACTCGACTCTTCGGTCATGGCGAGCACGTGGTCTTATGTCGATCATCTGCTGCTGCCGCCCGGCAGTTCCACTCACCCACATATGCACTCGGAACAGGCGGAATTCTATTACGCGATGAGCGGAGAGGGAACCGTGACGGTTGGGTCGGGCGGGAGAGGAGCCGCGCCCGAGACGGCGCCGATAAAAGCGGGCGATGCCATCCCGATCAATCTGGGGGATGTGCACTCTTTTGCGAATACAGGTAGTGCGCCGCTGGAATTCATGATCGTGGGTATTTCGCGCGATGGGCATAGGACCGACGAGCAGGCCGCGGGACAAGGACGAGGCGGCCGCGGCAATTGACGGTTCCGGCGCGCTCGCGGCCATAGTGCCGGGACGCGCCGTGATATATCTGATGGAACAATGGTGTCTTTGATAAAAGCTCTCTCCGCCCCGATGCTTTGCGTCATCCTGGCAGGCTGTTCCACCGCTCCGGCTCCCGCTCCCGCCACCACAGTCGTTAAGGACACTCCACAATACGGGAAAATCGTCCGCCTCGACCCCGCATTCGATGCGCTCGTGCCGACTGATGCCCGGATCGAGAGGGTCGCCACCGGATTCACCTTCACCGAGGGCCCGCTGTGGCGCCCGGAAGGCGTGCTGTGGTTCAGCGATGTCCCGGGCAACGTGATTCGCTCGGTCACGCCCGCCGGAGAGGTGAAAGTGATCATGCAGAACGCGGGCGGTACAGTCAGCGCTCCCCCCGGGGCGTTCATCGGACCGAACGGAATGATTTCCGATAAGGATGGGACCGTGCTGCTCTGCCAGCATGGCAACCGGCGGATTGTGCGCGTTGGCAGCGATATGGCGGTTACACCTTACCTCGACCGGTTCGAGGGTCACCGCTTCAACAGCCCGAACGACCTGGTCCATCGGTCGGATGGAGCGCTCTATTTCACCGATCCGCCCTATGGACTGACGAAGCAGGATGAAGACCCGGCGAAGGAGCTGAAATTCAATGGCGTGTTTCTCTACACGGGAGGCAAGCTGAAAGCGATTATCAAAGATCTTACCCGCCCGAACGGAATCGCGCTGTCGCCCGATGAGAAGATCCTCTATGTCGCGAATTCCGATGAAAAAACGCGGAGCTTGATGCAGTACGACATTGCAGCGGACGGCACAGTTTCGAAGGGCCGTATCTTCTACGATCTGGCCGGAGTGAAGGAAAAGGGCATTCCCGACGGCATTAAGGTGGATTCACAGGGGAACGTCTACGCCGCCGGGCCTGAGGGCGTCTGGGTCTTCTCGCCGGATGGCAGGCATCTCGGAACGATTCAGCCTGGCGAGACCCCGGCGAACTGTGGCTGGGGCGATGACGGCCGGACGCTGTATATTACGGCGACGTCCAGCGTGTACCGCATTCGGGTGGCGGTGGCCGGAGAGAAGCCGCTGTACCAGGTTTACCGGTAATTGCAAGAGGGCGTTATGAAACGACGTTCTTATCTGACAGCACTGCTCGCCGGGCTGGCCAGTATCAAGGGTCTTCGCGCCCAGTCGTCGCAGGCCCCGATTGTTCTGTATTGCGATCTTACTGTTGACCCTTCACGGGAAGAGGAGATGCTCCACAACTTCCACACGATCTTTAAGCCCGCCGCGGAGAAGTTCCCGGGCTATATCGACGTGAAACTTCTGAAGCTGCGGAAGGTTTACTCAGGGTCCGCGCCCGCAGGCGTGAACTACCGATTTCAGCTGACCTTTGAAAGCGAAGAGGCGCGGCAGAAGTGGATTCACTCCGACGTGCATCGAAAAGTGTGGCCCACTGTGGAAAACACACTGAAGAACAAAGATTATTCGACACTGCTGTTCGATTCGAAATAGCCGTATTCCGGAATCGGGGTTCCCGGGCACGTTTGCTTTACGACGCTGAAACAGAGCTCCAGAGCGAGCAGCCGCTGCCCGGCACGCCCGTCTGAAATCCGACGTATTCCGGTGCCCACGGACAACATCCATTTGCTATCAGTACCCGCGGGGCTCCGCTTGCGGCGAGATAGCATAGTCTGCGCCCGATCGGATCTTTTCGACGCAGCTGCACTTTCGAAGCGTCGAGCGCATAGACATTCCCATGCGTCTGGCTGAAGAATGCCGTGAACCTCGTTCTACGAAGCCGGCGTTGCCGCTCACAACTCGCTTCCGTCGCCCATGGTTAGCCCTATAAGCGCGGTGGCCGGGAATCAACTTCTTTTATTCGGAAAAATAGACTTGAAAAACGCCTTCGTCCGACTTGACTTCGCTCGCCGCTGCTGATAGTCTTTCGCCGATGTAGTCAGTTGTCGTTGCGTCATACAATCTATGAGCCACATTACGATTCAGAGGAGGACGCGCCTGTGGACGCGCGTCGCGCTACAGACAGCGTCGGCGGCAAAACCTTCGTCGCTGGATATTGCGGATATTCGACACTTCCCCATCGCGGAACCAGTTTCCGGCACTCGGTATTCGCTGCTGCGGATCACAACGAAATCCGGACTCATCGGCTGGGGAGAATGCGGCTACGACCCGAACGCGGACTTCAAGGCGCTTCAATCAGCGTGGATCGGTAAACCCGCGAACGCCTACGCCACGGTCCCGCCTTCCACCCCTTTCCGCGCCGCGCTCGATATCGCCATGCTCGACGTACTCGGCAAGGCCGCCAACGCGCCGGTGTATCGCGTGCTTGGCGGTCCGACGCGCAACAAGGTTCGCGCGTACAGTTCGTCTGGTGGACAGGCTTCCCTCGTTGAATGGATCGATGTTCCCACCCCCACTTCGCGCAATCAGGGCAAGGCCTATCAGAATCGAGTTCTCGAACTGGTGAACGCCGTTCCCGACGACCATGACTTTATCCTGGCGGCCAACGGCAAGCTTACCCCCGGCGATGCCGCCTCCGTTGCGCGGAGCATCGAAACGAAGCATCCTCTCTGGTTTGACGAACCCTGTCCGCACGCAAACATCGAAGCTCTCCGCAAAGTTTCGGGCGAGACGGTTACACCCCTGGGGTTCGGAGAGGGTATCGACGATCCAGGTGTCTTTCAGGGCTTGCTTCGTGAAGGTCTGATTGACATCGTGCGCCCGGATATCGCCATTTTCGGAATCACCGGCGCCCGGCGCGTGGCCGCTTTGGCGGAACCTTATTACGTGGCGGTGGCGCCTCGTCATGCCGGAGGCCCGGTCGGAACAGCGGCCGCGATTCACCTTGCCGCAAGCATTCCGAACTTCTTCATCCAGCATGTGCCCATGCAGGCTGCGGATCGGGATCGCGCCATGCGCCGCGAAATCGTATCTCCTGCACTCGAAGCGAATAACGGAGGTTTCCTGGAGTTGACGAAATCGCCCGGCCTCGGAATTACCGTGAATGAGGCGGCGTTGGAGAAATATCATGCGGCGTAGAAACTTCCTCGCTCTTGGCTCCGCCGGTGTGGCTCTTGCCGGCACAAACAGGCGCCCTCCACTCACTGTGGACGGGTTGTGTGGATGCGAATTTCAGGCCCCCGGACCAGGACGGGGACAAGGCCGGGGAGGCATGACGAGTGAGCAGGCGTTTGCCAATCTTCAGTCCGGTATTAAGATCACCGGCATAAAGGTATTCGGCGTTTCGCTGACGCCGAATTCCGACCGCCCCTACGTCTTCGTCAAGCTCGAAACTAATCAGGGACTGATCGGCTGGGGTGAAGGTACGCTCGAAGGCAAAGCCGGCGCGGTGATCGCCTGCGTTAACGACTTCAAAGACTTCCTCATTGGCGCCGACCCGATGCAGGTGGAACACATCTGGCAATCGATGTATGTCCATTCCTTCTACCGCGCCGGGCCCGTCATTGGCTCCGCGATTTCCGGTATCGATCAGGCCTTGTGGGACATCCGTGGCAAAGCGCTGAACATGCCGGTCTACAAGCTGCTCGGCGGACCCTATGACCCGCGCGGCGTTCGCGGCTATTATCACGTTGACGGGGCGGGCCGCGATCAGTTAATTGAGATCCGGGAGACTGCGAAACAGCTGGGAGTTACCTGCGTCAAAGCCGGCATTCCCGGCTATTACGAGTGGACCGAACGCCGCCCCAAAATCGATCGCGCCATCAAGTCGATCCAGCTATACCGTGAAAGCCTCGGCCCCGACATCGACATCGCCGTGGATTTCCACGCCAAGACAAGTCCCACCGTGGCTTCCATCATCATCAAGGAAGTTGAACCGCTGAACCTGCTGTTTGTCGAGGAACCGTGCCCGCCCGAAAATATTCAGGCCATGGCGAAAATCGCGCGCCGCTCTACAACTCCGATCGCTACTGGCGAGCGCCTTATCACGTCTTACGGAACCCGTGAACTGATCGAGATGGGTGTGGTCGATATCCTCCAGACCGACATCAACCACACGGGCGGCGTCACCGGGTTATGGAAGGTCGCGGCTTCGGCCGCCGCATCTTCGGTCTCGATGGCCCCGCACTCTTGTGAAGGACCCATCGGGGGTCTTGCCGCCATCCACGTCGACGCCGCGATGCCGAATTTCGTGGTGCAGGAGATCTGCGGACAGATAAGACCCGGGCCGAACGACAAACTCTGGGAAGAGTGGCTTGGGTTCCCCGCGATGAGGATGGTCAACGGGCGCTTCCCGCTATCGGAGAAGCCCGGTCTCGGGTTCGAGTTATCCGAAGCCAGCCTTGCAAAATATCCGTTCGGCGGCACCCGCCCGATGGCTCGCGTGTTTCACGACGATGGTTCGGTGGCGGAGTGGTAGATCAGCCTCATAGATGAAACAATAGGTGGGCGGCTGGACCACGCAACAATCCGGATGCATTTCCCGCCTTCGGGCTGGACGCCGGATGACGCTGACGTTACGATTCCCCGACGGCGCGAACCAGAATCTCCTCGCCCCGGTAAGTCACACTCTGCGATTCCGACCCGTGCCTGTCGATCAGGACCACTCGGAATTCCCGTTCCCGCACAATGCCGTGAAATCCGCCGTTTCGCGCACCGATTGAGAATTCCCGCCCGGCTTCGCTCCAGCGCAGCATCACAACTGAACACTCACCGCGTTCATAGTTATAGTTATCGCCCTCGTCTTCATACAGCGGAAAGGTTCCGTCCGCTCCGCGGTAGACGCGGATCTCGTACGGCGCATCGCGAATCTCATCTGAGAATTGCATCGCCGGCGACATCGGCACGATCGCTCCCGCGCGCGCGAAAACAGGAATGATGTCGAGCGGCGCGGCGGCCTCGATGGCGCTTCCGCCGTGAAAGAATTCACCGTCGTGAAAGTCGTACCAGCCGTTTCCCGAAGGTAGATAGACGGAGCGGCTCTTCGCAGACCCCCCGATTGTCCGCGAGTTCCGGTCATAATACATCGGCGCGGTCACTGGGCAAGCCATCAGCCCGGGTCCGAACAAGAATTGATCGCCGATCTGGTGCGCCGGCAGGTCGTCCGGAAAATCGAGCGCGACCGCGCGCATCATGGTCCAGCTGTTCCGCGTAACCTGCGCCGCCAAGGAGTAGATATACGGCAGCAAGCGATACCGCAGCCGGATGTAGTCGACGATTACACGATAGAAACGAGAGCCCTCATCGCCAAAACGCCACGGCTCGCGCGGCACATCCGTTCCGTGCGACCGGAACATCGGCAGAAACACGGCGTACTGAAGCCACCGCGTGTAAAGTTCCCAGTATCCGAGATCGGTCGATCCGGTATCCGCCGGATTCGGCTCCTGGGCCGAGCCGCCCGTCAATCCGCGGCAGCCGCCATTGTAATCTCCGCGCCAGAACCAGTGTTCGCCATCGTCCTGGACGAAGAACGCGCCGATATCCACCGTCCAGTAGTTCGCGCCAGCAGCGCAAAAATTCAGCCCCTCGGCGATCGAGCGCCGCAGCGTCTCCCAGGTCGCGCTGATGTCGCCCGACCACGTTGTTGTGCCATACCGGTGCTGGCCCGCGTAAGACGACCGCGTGAGATTGACGACGCGCTTCTCGTCATTCACCCCGCGCTGTCCTTCATAGATTCCCTGGCAATGCAGCAGAGAGAAGGCGCCGATATAACCGGGATCGAGAAATCGTTTGGCTTCATCGGTGTTGATGACCAGCCGCTCGTGCGGCTCGGGCTTGACCACGCCGCGCCAATCCGATTCGAATGGCTCGGTGCAATCGCACCACCAGGCATCGATGCCGTGGGAGAACAGCCCGCGATTGGCCTGTTCCCAGTAACAGCGGCGCGCCTCGGCCTGAAAGGCGTCATACGTGGATTGATTCCCCAGCAACAAGCCGCGCGCCGCGAGTTCCCCGCGATCCGCACTCTCCCCTGTCATGTTGGGCCAGATCGAGACCATCATCCGGGCCCCCATTCCATGCAGGGCCGCGGTCAGCGACTTCGGGTCGGGAAAACGCACCGGGTCGAACGATTTCTGCCCCCACCCGCCACCGTCCGGCCAGTATTTCCAGTCGAGCACGATCACATCGAGAGGAATGCCGCGCCGCCGGAACTCCTGGGTGGTGTCAACCAGTTCCTTCGCGTTCACGTAACGCTCTTTCGATTGCGCATAACCGAAGTACCATTTGGGCGGCATGGGAACGCCGCCTGTCAGGCGATGATACCCGCGCGTAATGTCGTCGAACCGGGCCCCGGGAATGAAGTAATAGTCGAGTTCGTCCACAACGTCCGCCCACAGGTAGGAACCATGGGCATCGTCGTGGAAGGTCATGAGCGAGTAACAATCGAGCAGCACGCCGTAACCGCGCGTCGAAACGAAATACGGGATCACGGCTTTGAGATTGTTCTGGTACAGCTCTCTCGATTTGCCGCGAAGATTTGCGTAGCCTTCCTCGTGAGACCCCAGGCCGAAGAGAGCCTCGTCCTGGGCAAACACGAATTCAAGCTTCGCTTCGAAAGCGCGCCGGTCAAGGACGCGCTCGGCGGGCGCGGCTACGGTGCGCGCGCCATCAACCCCTTCCACCGTCACGGTCTGGCCGGCGTTCCCGAAGCGATACCGGTAGACGTCTTTGGCCGTGAGCCACTTGCCTCCGCGCTCCGGTTCGCGCGCCAGCAGGCGGCCGGCGCCATCGAGGTAGCGCAACGCGCCGGTTTTGCGATCGACGGCAACGGCGAGCGATCCCGTGGAGATACGGAATTCCTGCGCGTTCTCCTCAAGCGTGTAATCGGGATGCCAATCGTTCGCCACCACGGCGAGGCTCGCGCGCTTTTGAAACGACAGCCCCGCCGTCATGGTGACGCGGACGATCGAATCCGTAACGAAGCCGATCCGCAGGCGCGCATTTGCGGAATTCAGGATCAGCGCCTCTCGATTGCTTTCCAAAACAAACATAATTTAATTGTTTTCGATCGCGACGGTTGCGCTGCGCTCCCTGAGTTGCTCGGCGATGCGCGGCTCCATCGCCTCATACCGGCCATAAAACAGGACGGGGATCAAGCTGAGCGCGAAGAATGCCGCCGGCAGCCAGAGGAAGCCGGTCGCGATCCCCGCAAGTGAGAAGGGGGTCTGAGCAGCGTTCGGAACGTAGCCGTGAGCCGACATGATCCAGGCGGGCAGGGCCCCGCCGATGCCGCTGCCCGCTTTCAGGCACAACGCGGCGCCCACGGCAGTCAGCAGCCCCGCCGCGCGAATGCCGGTCTTCCACTCCCCATAATCCACGCTGTCAGAGAGCATCGAGAAGGGCATGGTCATGGCGACTCCTCCGGCGATCGCCGCCACAATCCATCCGCCCAGCACCAGGGGGACCGACGGAGAGCCCGCGTACATCAGAAACTGACCCACTATCGAGCCCGCAAGCCCCGCCGCCCACAAGTTGCGTTTGGAGGTCTTTCGGCACAGCCAGGGCAGGAATACGACGGCGGTGAGCGACACCACGTCGAGGCTGTTGACCAGCGGAACCAGATCCCTGCGGCCCAGATTGTAGGTGAAGTAGTAGACTGCCGTCGATACCCTCGACACGTAGGCGATCCAGAAAAACAGGCTGCTGGCGGCGATGATGAACCACGGCCAGTTGCCCGCCATGGCTCCGAACATGCCGAAGATTCGCACCGGCATGGAGGGAGGCTTCACCACTTCTTCGAGGTTCCGGAAAGCCACCAGATACGCGAGGGCCGCGCCCGCCGCGAAGATGGGCATCGTGAGCATGAACCCGCGTTTGTCGTTGCCGCCGCCGAGGAAAGACACAAGAGGAAGCGCCGCGGCGCTCACAATCAGCACCCCGATCTTCGACCCGACCATGCGATACGTGGTCAGCACCACCCTCTCTGAAGGGTCACGCGTGAGTGTCGACAAAATCGCCGTCACTGGTGTATTAATTCCCGTGTAGAGAATGCCCAGGGCGATGTAGGTCGCCGCCGAGTACAAGACCTTTCCCCTGGCGCTCAGATCGGGCGAGAGAAAAGTCAGCACGCCCAATATGGCGTAAGGACCAGCCAGCCAGAGGAACCAGGGTCGGTACTTGCCCCAGCGGCTGCGCGTCCGGTCGAGAATCATACCCCAGACCGGCGCATCGATTCCGTCGATCAGCCGCGCCACCAGCAGAATAGTGCCCGCGACGCCTATCGGAATTCCATACACGTCGGTATAGAAATACAGAAGATAATTGGAGACGACCGCAAAGACGAGCTGTCCCGCCGCATCGGACGCGGCATAGCTCAGGCCTTTCAACCGCGAAACATTGCTCATTTGGGGGCGGAGACTTCGTGAGCCGTGAACGTTGAGAACGTGTACGATGCGTGGGCGTTCACGCCGGAGCTCCACCTGTGCGAGTGTGTCACGGATTGGTCACCTGCCGCGGAAGCTGATTTCCGGGCGCCAGACCCGCGGTTGGCACCTGGTTGAAGTTGCGCGTAATGGCATACTGCACCGTCCATCCACTGAATCATATACGGGTCATGATGGCTGGCTTCCGTGCCGCCGGTTGAATCGCGAACGGATTGTCGAGTGTCTCCCGCGGTGTGAATCCGTGAGACTGGACCGGCAGCATGATTTACCCAGAAGATCGTTTGACCGGGACTTTAGTACGATGTATGCCGTACCCACTATGCGCACAATCGGTTTAATCCTTGCCTTTGCCGCAGCCAGTTTTGCGGCCGATAACGTTACTGCCCGATCCCTGACGGATCTTTCGAAAAAGCCGAACGCCCCGGAATTCAAAGACGCACTGGTCAAAGCGCTCACCGACAGAGCCCTCGACGGCGGCACGGCGTGGATGGGAGAGGGACCCGATTTTATCTGGGCGGTGCGCACTCCGGGAGCAAACCCCAGTCTCGAAGTGGATGGGAAGCCGCGTCCGGCCATGAAGAAGATCGCCGGCACGGATATCTGGTTTGCCACCGGGACGGTGACGCCTGTCGGCAAACTGCATTTCTTCGAATACAAGGTCAATGGCAGACACTTCGGCGGAAGTGCCCAGCAGGCGGCGAACCCGGATACGATGAAAACGACCGAATTCCCGGCCTTCGGCCCGGATTCTTACTCGCACCCGGGCGTCCCCCAGGGACGGCTGTCCGAAAAGCTGACGTTCACGAGCAAGATCTACGAGGGCATGACCAACGATTACTGGGTCTATGTGCCGGCGCAGTATGACCCCGCCACGCCCGCGGCGCTCATGGTCTGGCAGGACGGCCAGATGTATAACGAACGCGATAAGCCAACCAACCGCACGCTCGATGTGCTCGACAACTTAACCGCGCAGAAGAAGATTCCGGTGATGATCGGCGTATTTATCAGCCCCGGTACCCTGAGCAATCCCGAAAGCGAAATGTACAAGACGATGACGGCGGGCCGCGGCGGCAAGGGCGGCGGCCGCGGGGGCAGAGGCGCGCCGGCGGCGGGTGCGGGTCCGCGCCCGGTTGCGCTGCGCAGCGTTCAGTACGACACGGTGGATGACCGGTACGCCAAGTATCTGAGAGACGAACTCCTGCCCGAAGTTTATAAGAATTACAACATTCGCCGGGACGCCTACAGCCGGGCAATCACCGGCCTTTCATCGGGCGGCATCTGTGCGCTGAATGTCGCGTGGCAGCAGCCGGATCAGTTCAGCCGCGTGATCACGTGGATCGGGAGCTATACGTCGATTCAGTGGCATTCCAATCAACTCGATGGCGGTGAGGCCTTTCCGCCCAAAGTGCGCAGGGAGCAGAAGCGCAACATCCGGATCTGGCTGCAGGATGGCTCGAACGACCTTGAGAACAACTTTGGAAGCTGGCCGCTGCAGGCAATCCAGATGGCGAATTCGTTCAAGATGAAAGACTACGATTTCCACTTCAGCTTTGGTGGCGGCACGCATAACCCGTCCCAGGGCAGCGCCGAGTTTCCGGCGGAGATGATCTGGTTGTGGCGGGATTACGATCCGGCGAAGACGGAACAGACTTTCACGATCGACGAGGCGGAAAAATCGAAGCCGTATTATCGCGTGGTGACGCTCAACCGGCCCACCGATTAATTAAATTAAAGGCGGTCGATTCGTTGCGGCGCGGAACGAAAGGCTGGTGACCGAGTCGGAAGTCTTGTCACACGTTCTTTTTCTGCCAGTCGCCCGGCGCACCCACCGTGGGGTGGGGCGCCCGAGCCGGGTTTGCCTGCGATTCAGCGAACCGCGTGGAGATTAGCGCCGCTCAGTTTCTGCGCCTGGCCGCGGGCTTGGTATTCATCAGGGCGATTTTGGCGTCCATATCCTTCGCCACCCCAACAACCATAAACTCGAGCGGTTCAGAACCCGTTTGAGTAAACGAACGGGTCTGGTTGATATCCACGGGAATGCCGTCTCCCGTTTTGATCGCGGTTGTCTCGTCGCCGATCTGAACCGTTCCCTCACCCGACATCACGTAGTAAATCTCGCTGATTGTGGGGAGGGCGCGCGGCCCGACGCTCGTGCCTGGCGGTAAAAGCAGATGGTCCACCCAGGCCCAGGGCGTTGAGAAGACGGTCGGATCCAGGCCTCGCCGGTACTGCACGGCACCCTTGCCGCCGTCCATCGCCTGGGCGGGGCGAAGCAGCGCGCGATCAAACCGCAGGCTCGGGAACTGGGGAATCGGATCGAGCACGGCGCCCACCCGCCCATCTCCGAGATTGAAGGTATCGTAGTTCGGTCCCATTCCAACGTTGACGTTCATCCATTGCACGGGCTTATCCGTCGCATTGTAAATGGCGTGCGCATGGCCCATCCGGTCCGGCACGGCGGCCGGCCCTTTGATCAGAGATGTGCGGCCGTCGATGGTGAACTCGGCTTCGCCATCGAGGATTACGAACATCTCCTCGCAGCGGTTGTGATAATGCTCGCCGATGCTGCTGTGCGGATTGAGCACGCCGCGCTGGAAGAAGATCAGATTGCCGGTGACGTATTTAGGCTCCACCAGATTCCCGAACTGCATACCGCCCGCGCCGTTGTGCACTGCGTTGCTGGGACGCATCTTTGAAACGTCATAGTGAGCGACCCGCTGCGCGAGCGGGGCAACAGCGGTCTGCGGCAGAGCAACCACTGCGGCAAGCCCGAACGAAAACATCACGGGGAAAAAACGGCGAAGCGGCATCATAGTGTTCTCCATTATTGCGCGATCCTCAATGCAGGGTGTTCCTTAAAAAATAATACGCAGTCCGAGTTCAATCTGCCGCCCGACAGTGACGCTCTGACGCAACGACTGTCCGAAGGTCGGACTCGTCACACTCAGGTCCGGGTTGGCACGGTTCAGCCGGTTGGTCAGGTTGTAGGATTCCGCTTTCAGTTCTGTGCCGACCTTCTCGGTGATCTTGAACCGTTTGGAAAGAGTGGCGTCAATGTCCCAGTAAAGGGGTCCGCGCAGATCGCGGAAGTGATCCGGATTGGTCTGCACCACATATGGCGACTGCTGAGCGAATTTGGAGGTATCGAACCATTTGGCCGGGGTTGGGTTACTAATGGTTGGGTCTCCCGAAACCGCAAGCGCGGGGAATTCCAGATATGGCCCGGAGTTCGCCGTCCAGGATCCCGCAATCTGCCACCCGCCCAACACGCCGTCCACAATCGCGGGCGTATTGCCGAGGAAAGTCCGGCTGCCGTCGCAGGTTTGAAGGACGGGGACATACTTCTGAAAATCGATCAACTTGATGTCACTACCTGGAAAACCGCACCTGGGGTGCTACCCTTGAGCCGTTTTTGGGAACAAGCACCGGGCACAAAACTGCGATTGACATTCAAGCGGGCCGAAAATGTTCTCGTTTCAAACGTTGAGCTTCGGACTATTCTGGGACCTTGACGGGCAATTCCTGAAAGACTCATTCAAGTGAAGAAAATCTAAAACGG
>JBDUBZ010000369.1:0-3975 GCA_040003745.1 Terriglobia bacterium | reverse complement strand
GGCGTACAGCCCGCCGCGGCGTGTGATCTGGAGCGGGTCACCGCCCTCGCGGGGCACCTTCCAGATTTGCGGGCGGGCGGTTCGATCGGACGAGAAGTAGATAAAGCGGCCATCGCGCGACCAGGCTGGTTTGAGATGGGAGGCTCGGTCAGACGTGAGCCGCAGAATGTTTCCGCTGTCGAGGCTGAGGACGTATATATCGGATTGTCCAAACCGGCTCGAGACGAATGCGATTCGTTTGCCATCCGGCGACCAGCGCGGCTCGTTGCCCCCGGTTGAAGTCAAACGCCGAAGGCTCGAACCGTCTGTCCGCGATATCCAGACTTCGGTTTGACCGGAGCGGATTGAGCAGAAGACCATTTGCGAACCGTCGGGAGACAGATCCGTGGTGAAGTCCCGCCGGGTCGAGGACATGAGCCGGGTGGTTTGCCTTTTCCCGTCACGGCCGTCCAGCCGCCAAACACTGCTTTGCTCGATATTGGTGCGTACCCACGCCAGGCGGGCAGGAGTTCCCGCGAGCGTGGGGCGGTCTCCCTCAATGCCTAACTCGGTGACTTCGCGCTGAGTCCCGCCCGTGGTCTCCACACGGAAAAGATGACGAGGAGCCGACATCATGGCGGCTGCGGAAAAGACCAGTGATTCACCATTCGGGGCCCAGGCAACATAATCGATATCGTTCCGCATATCCGTGAGCCGCACCGGATCGCCTGGCGGCAGATCGTCCTTTGAGAGCGGAACAATAAATACATCGCGCCAGGAAGGGCTGGTCGCCCGGGTGAACGCGAGCCGGCTGCCATCAAAAGACACCGCGGGACTCATGTCGCCCGCGAACTGTCCGGCGGGAGCCCAGGTGAGTTGAGTTTCGTCGCCAGTCTTTGTCGATACCCGAAACAATACGGGAGATTCATTTAAGCGGCTTCGCTCGGAAACGATGAGGAAGTTCTGGTCGCGCGTCCAGGTGAGCGATGGATTTGCGGCCGGCCTTCGAATCTCCCGCAGCTTGCGGGGGGAAGTTCCATCCGCCCGAATCGTCCGGATTTCGGCCATGCCCGGCGCGCCACTGCGTAGAAACGCGATCTGCCGGCCGTCCGGCGACCATGCGGGGGCAACGTCACTCGCTGGATCGGCGGTAAGTTGACGCAATTCGCCGCCCGACAAAAGCGCGGTGTAAATGTGGTATCCCGACTTCGATTCGTTATCCCAGGCGAACGCCACGCGCGAGGCGTCGGGGGAAAGCGCCGGATAGAGTTCCGACCCCACATACGCCGTCAATGGGACGGGATGTAACGCCGCAGCCTTCTGATGAAACCGGGCGGAAACAGGGGCGGATAAGCCGGCAGCCACGAGGCAGATAACGAAAGCGCCGGCCGCCAGGATCCACGGACGCCTCCAGAATCGAGAGCCTTCAATAGAAGGGTCGTAGGCTTCAAGTGGGCGGGTCTCGGTCATCGCGACCGGAAAATGGTTGGGTTCGACAGGCTCGTGCTGGCTGCCGATTTGCCGATCCTCACCCGCGGCGAAGCGCTGTGTGTCGAAACGGTCTACGTCGGCAAGAAAACGATAACCGACTTTTGGGATTGTTTCGACAAATCGCGGTGTGTCGGCCGAATCGTTTAGCGCTTCGCGAATCTTGTTGATGATGCGATTGAGACGCTGGCCATGGTCTCCCCAGGCTTCGTCTGGCCAAAGCACTTCGCGGAAACGCTCGCGGGTGACAATCTCGCCGGCCTCGTCGAGCAGCAGCGTCAGGGCCTGAAACGGTTGCCCTGTGAGCTTGATCCGCACTCCATGTTTCCGGAGTTCGTGCCGCTCCAGATCCGCTTCGAACACGGAGAAGCACGCCTTGCAGTGCCTGTTTTCAACCAATCGAAAACCTTTCGTCTGAATTCTACAGCAAACAGCCCGACACCGATTCAGTTCTGAAGATGACGGTACATGGCGCGAATCGAGGTCGCATTGGCATCCGCGTCGTGCGCGATGGCGCCGTACCGTGAAAGGTCGATAGTGTGGACCAGATCGTCGGCCGATTTGCCAGCCTTCTTACCTTCCCGCACCCGATTGAGCATATCCGACAGGTAGCCGCGCTGCGTCTGGAGGGCCTCGATCGATCCGGGTGCGCCGTGTCCGGGAATCACCGTCGCGGGCGTCCAGGAAATCATGGTGTCCAGGGCGCGCAGCCAGTTGTCGTAATCCGCCGAAGCGTCGCCTACATTGTTACCGAACGCCCAGGTTACGCAGAGATCTCCGGTGGCCAGAATCTTTTGTTTCGGCAGCCAGGCCACGGAATCGCCCCTGGAATGCCCCGGACCAAGCTTGATCAACTCCACCCGCTGGACGCCATCGTCGAAGGCCATCTTGTCGGAAAACGTCATGGTCACGGGCTCAAACCGCGCGCCCTCAAGGCTGTGCTGCGGGTTATTCCAGTTGGCCCATCCGGAAGGGTTTTTCGCGCGGACCTCTTCGCCGCAGGCTTCTGTGCAGATTATTGTGGCGCCGGCGTCCATGAAGACGGAACTCCCGAAGGTATGGTCGGCGTGGTAGTGAGTCACGGCAACAAAACGGATCGGCTTGTCACTCGTGCTTTTGATTTTCTGGATGATTTCGCGCGCGCCCCACGGGAAGTTGGCATCGATGACGAGCACGTAGTCTCTGAAGACCACCCAGGTGCAATTCGCCGGCTCGCGATTGTCGCGGTCTCCCTGCCAGACAAACACGCCCGGGGCGAGTTCATGAACGCTGTGGCTTTGCGCGGAAATCGCGCCGCATAGTGCAAAAGACAAGGCAAGGCTGGCAAGAGTGCGACGAAGCATGGTGTCAGTATAGGGGTCTCGCGGGCGTCCGTTGAGCAGCGAGCGACTGCACCTGACGAGCCCGGCCGGTCGTGACTCTCGAAGCTTCCCGGAATGCTCCCGACTAAAGGCGCTGGTGCGGAAAAGCGTCTTCTCCCCGATTCCAGCCTGTAAGCTGCGCCGGCCAGGTCTGCGGCAATCGGCTCAGCGCCTTTCCCGACCTATAGGTTTTTCTTGCCGGCGGCCGCGAGTACCTGCCGGATTTCATCCAGCAGGCCCTCGCTTTTCTGGGCGCCTTTCGAGATAATTCGCTCCACACGTCCGCTGAGACGGCTGCGGTCCTCTTCCGTGATGTCCCGTGACGTGAGGACAACTACCGGGATATGGTTCCACCCTGGGTTTTGCTTCAGGGCGGCTACGAACTCGAACCCGTCCATCTCTGGCATCATCAGGTCGAGAACGATCAGTTCGGGGCGGCTGTCGGCCAGTTGCATAAGCGCGCCTGCGCCATTTTCCGCCTCGCACACACGCCAGCCTTCGTGCTCCAGCAGATTGCGCAGCAGCGTTCGCTGTGCCGAATCGTCTTCCACGACCAGAACCGAGCAGGGTGGATGCGCGCACGGGTGTTGGCGTAGCACGCGGAGCAAACGGTCGCGATCGACGGGTTTGGTGAGGTACTCGGTGGCGCCCAGCGAATAGGCCTGACTGCGGTCTTCAACTACGGTCACCATTACCACCGGGATATCGCACAAGAGGGCGTGGTTGCGAATTTCCCCGAGCACCTGCCAGCCATCCATCCCGGGCATCAGAACGTCGAGCGTGATCAGGGCAGGCTGGATGCGCGCTGCAATTTCAAGAGCTTCCGCACCGTTCGAAGCAGTCACTGTGTGGTAGCCGCCTTTCTCGAGGATGCGTTGGATCAGTGTACGCGAGACGGCGTCGTCATCGACAACGAGGATGGTGCCCGGCGGATTGCCGCCATCGGGCGTGGGGCGGGGGAGTTCCCCAAGCGTTGTCTCGGCGGGAAGGTCCACGGTAAATACCGAGCCATGGTTTGGCTGGCTGGTGACGGAAATCTGGCCGCCCATAAGGTTGGTGAGGTGACGGGTCAGCGCCAGCCCGAGACCGGTGCCACCGTATCGGCGGGATGTGCCTGCATCGCCTTGCGTAAAGGCCTCGAACAAGC
>JBDUBZ010000060.1:0-13573 GCA_040003745.1 Terriglobia bacterium | reverse complement strand
ACCGGTAAAGCACGGTTACAGGAATTCCATCGAGTGTAACCGTCGCGCCGTCGAGTCCGCTGCCGTAAATTGCGACGATCATGCGCGGTGCAACCACCAGCGGGAAGATCTGGGCCGCGGCGGAAATGGCCGCATTCACGTTGGGCCCCGGCTTGAGGACAAACGCTGTCGCGCCGCCTGCAGGAACCGTTACAGTCTGGGAAAAACTCTGCGCACCGGCGCTCACGGTGAGGTTCACGGAACCGGCGGCGATCAGATCGGTGTATGCAATCTCGCTGTTCGACATGTTGAGCTTCTTCCCCCCACCGGCTGCCGGCGTGGCATTCACGGAAGAAGGATTGATCGCGTCATCGGCCGCCGTACGCGTGCGAACCAGGATACCGCCGCCGTTGGTGAGAAAGCTGTTCTGTTCGATAGCCTGGCCGATGGTCTGCCACTCGGAGTTGCCATTCAGGAACGAGACCACAATACGAGCGTTATCGTCGCCCGCATTGTTCAGTTGCGAAATGCCTTTGGCGCCCAGAGGACAGAAACCGGTCAGAGTCAACAGCCCCGGGCTGGCCACATGACACAGTGGCAGAACTCGCGTTCGCCCCGGCATATAGAAGCCGAGCGAGGCGCTGCTGAGAGCGATCAGACCATCGTCGAAGCCCGGGGAGACGGCGAGGCCCGTTCCGCCGTTGCCAGCGATCCCGATGGCGTCTACGCCCCGCAGATCGTCACGGTTCTGGTTCCAGGTATTCAGATCCATCAGGAAATGACTGCCGCTGGAAAGCTCGTCGGCCTGTACGCTGGAGCCGAACGCGAGAGCCGCGACCGGCGTGCCGAAATTCGGAGTGGCTATGAAGATCACCTTGCCGATCCCCGTCACGGCGGGCGGCAGGAAAGTCCCGAGGGCCTCCTGCTTGCCGCTGAGATAGCTGCGTACGATGAGGCCGCCCATGCTGTAGCCGACCACGTCTACCGTGGTCACAGGCTGGCCGTCCGTGTACGTCAGGCTTTGGAGGTAGGCGCCGAACGCCGCGCCCAGCTTTTCAATAGAAGGACTGCCCGCGACGTTGCAATTGTTGAAGAAGAGACTGACTCTGCCGTTCGCCTGGAGGATCTGGTCGGCGATCCCGAAGACATGCTGGAACGACGTCGTCGCGCAACTGGTTTCGTAGCCATTCAGGAAAACGACCGGAGGACTGGGTGTGCGCGGAATCGCTGCCGGGTTGGTGATGAGCTGTGCGGCCAGTGTAAAGGGCAGCAGCGAGAGGAATGCCTTTGCAATCATCTACATCTATAGTAGTCGGCTTGGTTCCCGGACGATTACAGGATCTTCGCGAGTTCCGCGCGAACATTCACAGGGATGTTTCCCAGGAACTGCTCGTCACCGATGTACTGCGAGCGGATCACGAAGTTCTTGTCTATAAAGACGAGTACCGGCACGAAGTAAGGCTCGCCTTCGGGCTGCTGCAGGACTTGCAATACCGGCTTCTCCGCTGAGTAGCCGCAGGGAAACGTGACGCCGAAAACCTTGTTGAAGCTCTTCACCCGCTTCGCCGCATCCACGTCGAAGGTGACGCCAACCACCTGCACACCTTTGTCCGCGAATTCCTTCTGAATGGCGGACAATTCGCCTGCGGTCTTCTGGCAATGCGTGCAGGTGGTGTACATGAACGCGAGGACGATGGTCTTGCCCTTGTAGGCACTCAGCAACTGCGGGCGGCCGCCGGGATTCTGGATGGTGAAATCCGGAGCGGGTCGCGGCACCGTCGCGCTGAAAGCGGTTAAGGCGAGGGTCGAAAGGAGGAGGAGTTTATGCATAGTGTCGGCCGGACGAACTCATGCGGAAAGCGCCGATGGTGACTGCGAGCCCGAGCAGGAGCATCACGCTGTCACGCACCAGAGTCATGGGCCCGAGTACTTCGCCGGACCCGAAGCAACCGCAATCGGCGGCGATTCCCATTACGTACGACCGGGTCAGCACGCTCAGGAAAAGCAGCAGCATCAGGCTGGCAATCAATGCGAACCAGCGCAGCCAGACGCCGGAAAGAAGGGCCACACCGAGAGCCACCTCACACCACGGCAATGTCTTTGCGATCGGCTCAAGCGCATCGTCCGGCAGGAGCTTCAGGGTAAAGAGGGAGCCTGCGAAGTTAGCCCAGGGCTCCCGCAGTTTCGCGTAACCCGCATAGAGAAAGATGCCTGCCAGAAGCAGGCGGCCAATCAGCAGAAGCGCACGCTTCATTTTTTGGCCAGAGTCTGATCGATGAAGCTCTTCAAAACCGGAAACGGCGGGATGGGCGCGATTGGCTGCCGAACGCCATTTTTAACGATGACCAGGGTGGGCGTCTGTTCGATGCGGTCCACGTTCTGGCCCATGGCAACGTCCTTCGAGATCGATTCCTCAAGCCTCGGGTTGCTCTTCACCATTTCTCGCACTTTCTGCATGTCGCCGGGGGGCAGTACCTTGGCCAGTTGAATCTCGATGTTTCCGTTCTGCGACCACTCCGCCTGCGTTTTGAAAATCTGCGCCGAGGCGACTTCATAGAAGCCCAGTTCGCCGGCCGCGTCGGCCAGCATCGCCGCCTGTCTCGCGAACTGGTGCATGGGCAGCGGGAAATCACGATGTAACAGCCGGGCCTTACCGGTCTTCACGTATTCATTGATGATCTGCGGAAGCAGGTCCCGGTAGGTGACGGCGCAATGCGGGCATTCGTAATCCGCATACTCCTCGATAACGATGGAAGCGCTGGGTGAACCAGTCTCCTTGTAGTTCTGCACCATCGCCGAAGGCTTGCGCTCGGGAGGCCCCTTCTTATGAACGGGAGCAGAAGCCGGCGTCTGAGCCGAAAGCAGAAGTACGGGGGCGAGGAGTAGAAGGCAGCGCATGATTTCCTATTATGTATCTATCATGACGCACAGCGGCGCGAAGCGTTACAGGCGCGGGAAATGACGGATGCCGCCCTGCTCGAACACGTCTCGAAGCAACAGCGCGGGCGCGCCAATCTCAAGCAGCTTTTGCGCGATTTTCGAGTGCGCGGCGAAGAGCGTAACAACATGGAAGAGGCGCTCGGCCGGCTGACCTCGCGCGGCGATCTGATTGAGCTCAATGCCGGTCATTACGTGGCGACGGCGGGGAACCGCGAGTATGCCTCCGGCCGCGTGAGCGTACATCGGGATGGCTATGGTTTTCTGATTCCCGACAAGCCAATCCCGGGAGTGGTGGGGGATATTTACCTCGCCAAAGATGCGATTCGCGGTACGATGCATGGCGACCGCGCTATCGTACGCATCACTCATACGGGGCCCGTGGGGCGCACCGAGGGTGAGGTCCGGAAGGTTCTGAAGCGGGCTCATCCGACCGTGGTGGGCGAATTCCGGATCACGCGCCGGGGCATGTTTGTGGCGCCGCACGACGAGCGGTTGCGCGAGTGGATTGAGATCCCGCAGGACATGGCCATTCCGCCCATTGCGACTCAGGCGGAACGTATCGGGCCGAAGCCCATCGAAATTTCCGATCCGAGCGAGCTGGACGGCATGATTGTAAACGCGGAGATTCTCGATTACGGCGAAGACGGCGAGCATCCGGTGGGGCGTGTGATCGAGGCGCTGGGGCATCCTGGCGACTTCGGCATCGACGTGGAAATTGTAATCCGGAAGTTTCACCTGCCGCATCGGTTTCCGCCCGAAGTTTCGGGCGAAGCGCAGTCGATTTCCAACATCATCACGAGTGAAGAGCTCAGGGAGCGCCGCGATTTCAGGGACCTGCCGATTGTCACGATTGACGGGGAGACGGCGCGCGATTTCGACGATGCCGTGTACGTGGAAAAGCTGGAAAACGGCCACTTCGCCCTGCAGGTGCATATCGCGGATGTGAGCCATTACGTGAGGCCCGGCAGCGCGATCGACGGGGAAGCCAGGCTGCGGGGAACCAGCGTTTACTTTCCCGACCGAGCGGTGCCCATGCTGCCCTTCGAGCTTTCGACGGGGATCTGTTCCCTGAATCCGCATGTGGACCGGTTGGTGATGTCCGCGCTCATTGAGCTGGACCGGCAGGGTGAACCGGTGTCGTTCGAATTCTGCCGCGGGGTGATCCGGAGCGCCGAGCGCATGACTTACACGGGCGTGCATCTGTTGCTTGAGAGCGAAGCCCCGCCGGCGCGCCTCGCGATCATGCGCGAGCTGGCCGAGATCCTGATGCGGAAGCGATATCGGCGCGGGTCAATCGATTTCGATCTGCCGGAGGCGGTGATCGCGTTCGACGAGGCGGGCGAAATGACCGGCGTTGGCCGCGGCGCCCGCAACATCGCGCACCGCATTATCGAAGAGTTCATGCTGACCGCCAACGAAGCGGTGGCCGCGCATCTGGAGCAGACGGGCCGGCCTTCCATTTACCGCACGCACGACCAGCCGGATCCGAAGCGGGTGATGGAGTTTGAAGAGATCGCGGCTCAGTTCGGGTATTCGCTGGGCGTGGGCGCGATTCCAGTTTCGAAGCACCGGATCAAGGGCAAAAACGACGTCCTGCTGGCCGGCGATGTGCGCATTTCGTCAAAGAACTATCAGAAGCTGGTAGCGAAGATTGAGGGCAAGCCGGAGGAACGCATACTCAGCTATCTGATGCTGCGGTCTCTGAAACAGGCGCGATATACGGAGGAGAACACGGGGCACTTCGCGCTCGCCGCTTCACATTACACCCACTTCACCTCGCCCATTCGGCGATATCCAGACTTGATTGTTCACCGCCTGCTCGCAGCCTCGCTCGATCACGGGACGTATGCAAGCGAAGGCGAGCTCAAACAGATTGCGGACGAGTGCTCGCTGACGGAACGCCGTGCGGCGGATGCGGAGCGCGAGCTGGTCGAGTGGAAGAAAGCGAAGTTCATGGAGGATCGCGTTGGCGAAGAGTTCGAGGGGCTCATTATCAGCACTGCGCGTTATGGGGCGTTCGTCGAGCTGACGGAATTTTTCGTTGAAGGTCTGGTGCCGATCGATACGCTGCCGGGCGACTGCTACACGTATCACGAGAACGTGCGCAAGATCATTGGGCAGCGCACGCGACGCGCGTTCTCAATCGGCGACCGCGTGCGGGTCATTCTCGACCGGGTGGACCCGCTCGAACGCAAGCTGCAGTTCGCGATGGTCGAAGAGGTGGCGCCGAAGCGGCGGAAGCGGAAGTAGGCGCTTCTCAGGGGCCTTGCGTTTCCTCAACGGCCCACAATGCGCTCGTAGCAGAAGTGACGCCCAGCGGTGGTTCTAAGAATTCCCAGACAGGATATACTCGCCTTACGTTACGGGTGGCCCCGCGGCCCCCCAAAGCTAAAAGCGCAAGGAGACATTGCATGCCGAAGTTCTTAACGGAAGCGACCTATACAGCCGAGGGGTACAAAGGGCTGGCGAAGGAGAAGGCCTCCGGCCGGAAAGCAGCCATCACGCAGGCTGTCGAGAAGCTGGGAGGGAAACTTGAGGCCATGTACTTCTGCCTCGGCGAGTACGATGTCATTCTGATCACGGACCTGCCGGATCATGTCAGCGCGGCCGCACTCGGTTCCGCCGCCTGCGCCAGCGGAATGACGCGCACCAAGACAACCCTGTTGCTAACTATAGAAGAGGCGGACGAGGCACTCGGCAAATCCGTAAGTTATCGGGCTCCGGGAGCCTAGCGAGCTTAAGTCTTAGTGTTGGCCTGGCCCGCAGCTCGTTGACCTGGTATTTACTCACTCGAACTCATTGCGGTTCTCATGCCATCGCGATTACGACACAGGTCGGCGCGATGGCGCATCCAACTGGCCGCAACGCTCCCGAACCGCGCACAACCCAGCGCTACTTCGAAAAGACGATGCCGAGCCCGGTTTAGCACAAGAAATCGTTGGTCTTCCGGCCGTTGCGGTCGCTGACAAACGCAATCCGCGCGTCATCGCGCTATCGGACGCGGCCGATTTTTTCCAGGGGCCAGTAGATAAAGACGGCCTTACCGTAAATGTCCTTGCGGCCGACGAAGCCCCACATGCGGCTGTCGCTCGAGGAACTGCGGTGGTCGCCAAGCACGAAATAGTCATTTGCCGGCACCAGTTCTCTGGGCGTGGAAAGGTGGTCGCGGTATTCGTCGATGAGATACGGTTCATTAAGCTTACTGCCGTTCACGAGAACGATTCCATCCGCGATTTCGATGGTGTCGCCGGGGACCCCGATCACGCGCTTGATGTAGGACTGGGTGCGATCGAGGGGAAAGTGGAAGACGACGAGGTCGCCGCGGCGGACGGCATCGTTATCGATGATGTATTCGTACTTGTTGATGAAGATGCGTTCCTGATCGGTCAGGCCGGGCATCATGCTGGTGCCTTCGACCTTGACGGGTTGATAGATGAAGACGATCAGAATGATCGCGAGAACCACGGATATGGCGATGTCCCGAACCAGAGAGAGTCCGGGGGTGGGCGGCCTCGGCGGCGGCGCCGCGGTTACTTCGCCCGGGACCTCGTCGGGAACCGGTGTCTCATCCATGCAAATCCATCATGCCAGATCCATGATGCCAGGAGGATCCGCCTCCACAGGGATAGAGTGGTAGTTTCTTAGCCCTATGAGCGACCAAATAAAACGCCGGCGGCGCAGCGAAATCTGGTTTAACGATGAGAACGAGCCCGGCGAAACCGCTGTTTATCTGGAGCGCTATCCAACATGGGGACTGACGCGCGGCGAAATGCAGGCGGGGCGCCCGGTTATTGGGATCTCGCAATCGGGGAGCGAGTTGACGCCGTGCAACCGGATCCACCTGGCGCTCGCAGCGCGCATTAAGGACGGCATTCGCGACGCGGGGGGAATTGCTTTCGAGTTCCCGATGCATCCGATCCAGGAGAGCTGCCGGCGGCCGACCGCCGCGCTCGACCGCAATCTGGCGTATCTGGGCCTGGTGGAGATTCTGCTGGGGTATCCGTTCGACGGCGTGGTGCTGACCACGGCGTGCGATAAAACAACGCCTGCTTCACTGATGGCGGCGGCTACGGTGAACATGCCGGCGATCGTACTTTCCGGCGGACCCATGATTGACAGCTACTTCAACGGGAAGCTGGCGGGTTCCGGGATGGCGCTGTGGGAGGCGCGACGGCAGCTCGCCGCGGGCAACATTACGAGCGATGAGCTGATCGAAATTACGCTCGCTTCGTCGCCGAGTCCGGGGCATTGCAACACGATGGGCACGGCGCTGTCGATGAATTCGCTGGCGGAGGGGCTGGGCATGTCGCTGCCGGGGTGTGCGGCGATTCCGGCGCCCTATGGCGAACGCGCCCGCATGGCGTATGAAACCGGCAGGCGGATTGTCGCCATGGTGAATGAAGACCTGACGCCCTCGCGCATTCTCACGCGCGAGGCCTTCGAGAATGCCATTGTGCTGAATTCGGCAATCGGCGGGTCGACGAATTGCGCTCCGCACATCACGGCGATTGCGCGCCATATGGGCGTTCCCCTCGATGTGAACGACTGGGAAACCACTGGCCACAAGATTCCCCTGCTCGCGAATGTGCAGCCGGCTGGCGAATACCTCGGGGAGGGGTTCCACCGCGCGGGTGGGGTGCCGGCCGTAATGAGTGAATTGCTACGGGTTGGGAAGGCGCATTACGGCGCTTTGACGGTGACCGGGACAACGGTTGCCGAGAATTACAAAGACGCGAAGATTCTCGACGAGCGGGTGATCCGCAGATACGAAGATCCGGTCAAACCCGATGCCGGTTTTATGGTGCTGTCGGGCAACCTCTTCGATTCGGCGTTGATCAAGACTTCCGTGATCAGCCACGATTTCCGGGCGCGTTTTCTTTCCACTCCGGGCGCGGAGGAGTGCTTCACGGCGCGCGTCATCGTGTTCGACGGGCCTGAGGATTATCGGCGCCGCATTGAAGATCCGGCATTGAATATCGATGAATCGTGCATTCTGGTGGTCCGGGGCACGGGGCCGATCGGATATCCGGGTTCCGCCGAAGTGGTGAACATGACGCCGCCGGGCGCGCTGATCCGGGCGGGGTTCCGCATGCTGCCGTGCATGGGCGATGGACGGCAAAGTGGCACGTCGGACAGTCCTTCGATTCTGCATGCCGCACCGGAATCGGCGGTGGGCGGCAATCTGGCGATTCTTCGGAATGGGGATGAGGTTCGGGTGGATCTGCGGAATCGGCGGGTGGATTTGCTGTTGAGCGATGCGGCGATTGCGGCACGGCGGGCGGAACTGGATTTCGCGCCGCCGAAGAACGATTCTCCGTGGCAGGAGCTTTACAGGAACCACACGGGGCAGCTCGACACCGGGGCGTGCCTCGATTTCGCGGTAGGATTTCGGGATTTGCGTAAGATCGTGCCGCGGCACTCGCATTAGATTCTGCTACCCTGAAGATTCCCCTTTTGTTCGCCTACAAACTGCCATGCGATTAATTCGAGGCGCGCCGGGCGCTGGTAAGACGGCGCTGGTATTTCGCGAGTTTAAAGAAGCGCTCACGGACGATGGCGCCGCGCCGCGAATCGTGGCGCCGACCGCGACCTTGGTGCGCCATTTTCAGCATGAGCTGGCTCGCGATGGCTGCGTATTTGCGCCGTCGGCGGTGATTTCGTTGAATCGCTTTATTGCGGAGCGGGCACTGCCTCTGCAGCCTGCGCCCGAGGGTTTGGTGCGGTTAATCGTGCGGCATACTTTGCGGCGGCTTGGGCTGCCGGAATTCGAGCAGGTGGCTGAGACGAGCGGGATGGCGTCGACGGTAGCCGATACGATTTCGTTATTTGAAAACGCCGGTTGCACTCCGGGGAAACTAGCGTCCGCGCGCAGGCTAAGCGCGCAGGCGAGGGCGTTCGAAAAGGTATGGCGGCGGGTTGAGGAGGAGTTGCGGGATCGCGGCTTCGAAACGCGCCCGGCGGTGGTGCGGGCCGCGGCGCAGAAAGGGGTGCGCGAGCGCATCTGGATGGATGGGTTCGTCAGTTTCAGTCCGCTCGAAAAGGAGTTGGTGGGCGCGCTGGCGCAGACTTGCGACTTGACTTTAACGGCAACGGATACGCGTGCCGGCGATGAACTGCGGCTCCTGGCTCTGGGACTGGGTGCGAGCGAGCGTCTGTTGACGGGGCCTGCCAGGAAGCCTCCGGTGGCGGTGGTGGCGGCGAGTTCGATTGAGCGTGAAGTGGATGAGATTGCGCGCCGCATTATTGAACTGGGCGAGACGGGCACTGCGTTTCGTGAGATCGCGGTTGCGATCCGCGATGAACGATCTTACCTGGCGCTGCTGCGTTCGACGTTTGAGAGGTTTGGGATTCCGGCGCGATTCTATTTCAGCAGCGCGTTGAAGCTTCAACCCGCGGTGCAGTTCCTGGGCGGTTTGATCGCGTGCGCGCTGGGTGGCTGGGAGCATGGAGCGGCGCTCGAGGCGCTGCGGGCGCACCCTGGGTGGGGCGCGAGTCCGGCTTTCGACCGCTTCGATTTCGCGGTTCGGGAGGCGATGCCGGGGCGGGGGCTGGAATCATTAGAGGCGCTCGCCGAGGTGGATCTCGACAGCTGTTTCACGGTCAATTCGTGGCGCAATGAGTTACTGATTCCGGCGGCGTGGAAGGCGCGCATGGAGCAGTTCCTGGCGGCTCGCTTTCGGCCGGGAATGCTCGATGCTCCGCGCGATTTCAGCGCCGTGGAAACGCAGCGGAATCATGTGGCTGCGGTGCGGGCAGTGGCGGAGGCGCTGGGGCACGCGGTTGAGTTTTTCGGCAATGCGGCAGAGCCGATGGAACTCGCGGACTTCTGGCCCGCCGCGGCGGAGGCCATCGAGACGGCGTCGCTTCCGATTGCGGACGAGCGCCGCAATGTGGTGCATGTCATTAATGCGTTTGAAGCGCGCCAGTGGGATGTTACGGCGCTTTTTGTGTGTGGGATGACGGATCGGGACTATCCCCGGAAAAATCCGCAAAATCTGCTGTTTTCCGATGCAGAGATCGAGCCGCTGCGAAAGGCCGGTATTCCTCTGCGCAGGGCGTCGGATCTGGACGGTGAGGAGCAGGGGCTGTTCGAATCGCTGAAGAACCGGGCCGTGAAGGCGGTGGTGCTGACGTATCCTTTGCACGATTCCGGGGGCGCGAGCGTCGATTCGTCACGGCTGCTGGTCGAGATGAATGCCGTGGCCGGGGCTCCGGTTCCGTGTCAGGCGACGCCGGCTTTGGCGGCGCCCGCGCCGGGATTGGCTGGCCGTCTCGATTCGGAGGCTGTGCTGGCGGCGCTGGGCGAGAGACATCGCGTGATCGGCATTTCCGCTCTGGAAGATCTGGTGCAATGCCGGTTCAAATTTTTCGCTGGCAAGACGCTGGGTTTGAAAGGCCGCCCAGACCGTCCTCACGAGCGGCTGGAAGCGCGCGCCAAGGGTTTGATCCTTCACAAGGCGCTGGAAGAGTGGCTGAATGCGGGGCGGTCGGGAGCGTTTACCGCCGCGTTCGAAACGGCTTTCGAGAATGCCTGTCAGGAAAACCATCTGCCACCGGGATACCGGCTGGAGCTGGAGCGCATTTTTCTGCGGGCAGTTGCCCAGGGCGTGAGCGCCACCGACCGGTGGGTCGGGGAAACGGAGACGGAGGTCGAGCTCACGCTGGATTTCCCGGGCGGCATTACGGTGCGCGGGCGGGTGGATCGCATCGACCGCCTGAACGAGCGGGATTGCATCATTGTCGATTACAAGAGCGGGGCCGTGCCGAATGTCAGTCAGTTGATCCACAGCCCGGCCAAGCTGCAGGGGCCGCTCTATGCGCTGGCGGCGCGCGAGCAGCTGAATTTGAATACCGTCGCCATGATGTACATGGCGATTCGCAGCGACAAGCTGTTCGGATGGGGCGCGGTGCCCGGGGTGGAACTCGGTCTGGAGCCCATGCCTCCACGCTGGATGGAAGATGCGCGCGACCGTGCTGTCGAGCGGCTGGGCAGCCTGCTGAGCGGGGCTATTCAAGCCGATCCGCTGGAGCCTGAGAAATGCCGGTGGTGCGATTTCGCGGGCGCGTGCCATTACACGCGCGAGGCGGCACTGGTCGAGGTCGCGCGTGGAGCCTGATTTCACTCCCGATCAACTGGCGGCAATCGCCTACAACGCTTGCGATGCGTGCGTGGTCGCGGGGCCAGGGTCCGGCAAGACGACGGTGCTGGTGGAGCGCTACCGGTGTCTGATCGAAGAGCGGAACTTCGGATTTCAGGACATTCTCGCCATCACGTTCACGGAAAAGGCCGCCGCCAATATGAAGGCGAAGCTGGCGGGCAAGTTCCGGTATGACGAGAAGCTCTTGCGCGACTTTGAGGCAGACGCGTGGGTTTCGACGATCCACGGGTTCTGCGCGCGCCTGCTGCGTGAGAATGCGATTGCGGCGGGGATCGATCCGCGATTCGTGGTGCTGGATGCGCGGGAGTCGGATGAGCTGCGGGCGGAGTGTCTGCATGCGGCGCTCGACGAACTGGTGACGGAGCACCGGGAGACGGCGCTGGAATTGATGGAAGCGCTGCAGACGCCGAGGATCGCGGGCGATTTGAGCGATGCGTGGGATGGGATTCGTTCGGCGGGAAAGTCTGTTGAGGATGTGCGGGCGATGCCGAGCCCTGTGGGAGATTTGACCCCGGCGGCGGCTGCGGTTTATTTGCGGGGCGTGCTGGATCGGTGGCGTGGATCGCCGACTCTAAGTGCGGTACAGCGGGAAGAGTTCGCCGACCTTAGCGAATGGGTTGCTAACGATCTGCAGCCCGCGCGGAGCATCAAAATCCAGCGAGTGCCCAGCGCTCTCAAAGAGGAACTGAAGAAATTCAAGGAAGACTTCGCGGCAGCGGAGGTCGACCGGCAGACATCTTCATTCCGCAGCGTTGTGTTCGATGTTCTGGCTCGCTTTGAAGAGCTGTACGGCGCGGAAAAATCGCGGCGGGCGGCGCTCGATTTCAACGATCTGGAGCGGTGTACGATTGAACTGCTGCGCGGGAACGATGACGTTCGGGAGCGCGTCAGCTCGCAATTCCGGCAGATCATGCTCGATGAATTTCAGGACATCAACGAGCAGCAGGCGGAATTGATCGGGCTGGTTCGCGCCGACGATGTGTTTTTCGCCGTGGGCGATATCAATCAATCAATTTACGGATTTCGCCACGCGCGGCCGGAGATTTTCGAGGCGTATCAGCGGACGGTGGAGGCTGACGGGAAGCAGTCCGTCGCGCTGATGGATAATTTCCGCAGCCGCGAAGAGATTCTGCGGCGGGTGGAAGGGCTGCTGAATACGCAGGATGGGATTCGCGCTCATACGCTGCAGGCGGCGAAGAAGTTTGAACCGAAGGCGGGGCCATCGGTGGAGCTGCTGCGCATTCTGGACGACTCCGAAGAGGATGAGGGGGGGATTCGCGAGGCTCGCTGGATTGCCTATCGCATTCTGCAGATGCACGGGGAGTTTGAGTTCCGTAATTTCGCCGTGTTGTGCCGCAGCCATGATGCGATGAAGCCGATTCTCAATGAATTCGACCGCGCGGGCATTCCCTATGTGTGCGGGCGGCGGCAGTCGTTTCTGTTGTCGCGGGAGGGGCTGGATATTCGCGCACTGCTTTCGATTGTGGCGAATCCACGGGATGAAATTTCGCTCGTGACAGTGCTGCGGGCGGGTCTGGTGGGGCTGAGCGATGAGGCGCTGCTGCGGCTGCGGATGGCCGCGGGCGGGCTGAATTCGGGGCTGGGTTTGCAGGATTTCACTGAATTCGCAGAGGACGATGCGCGGAAGATCCGGCGCTTCCGTGCGGACCTGAAGCGCTGGCGTGCGGATCAGCCGGTGATCTCTGTCGACCTGCTGATTGTGAGGATGCTTTCGGATTGCGGATTTGCGGCGACTGCGAATGTGGAGGCGTTTCTCAAGCTGGCGCGGGCGAATGGCGGGCGCCGGGGACTGCTTGAGTTTCTGCGCGAACTGGAGAGCATTGAGAACGCCGTGAGCGCGGAATCGGAGTTATCGGACGACGATCAGGGCGACACCGTGCAGGTGATGACGGCGCATGCGGCTAAAGGTCTGGAGTTCGGGGTGACGATTGTCGCGGCGATGAACCGGGACCCCCGCCGGAGCGGAGCCACGGTTTCATTCACGCCGGAACATGGGCTGGGGCTGCGGTGGAAGAACCCCGCGGGGAACTCCGGCCTGAAGGATTCCTGGGCGCTGGCCAACAGCGAGCGTCTGAAGCAGCGGGAGCGGGACGAAGAGAATCGGCTGTTGTATGTCGCGATGACACGGGCGGAGCAGCATTTAATCCTGTCGTATTCGTGGGATGGGAAGAAGAGGCCGGGCGGGTGGGCGAAGCTTTTGGAGCCGGGGGATAGCATTGCCACGGATCCGCCTCCGCTGCAGCGCGTGACGACGGCTGTGCAGCCGAATGGGGCTGCGAAGCAGGCTGTTGCCAGGCCTGTTTTGAGCGAGCAGCACGATGGCGCGGTAAGTGTGACTTCGCTGGCGGTGTTCGATCAATGCCCCCGGAAGTACTACCTGCAGCGGTATCTGGGCTGGAGCGATGCCCGGCCCGCAGACGGCGAAGTGACGGGCGGCGATGTTCCCGCGGCGGCATTGGGGTCGTTTGTGCATG
>JBDUBZ010000059.1:0-13592 GCA_040003745.1 Terriglobia bacterium | reverse complement strand
CACGAAAGCCAAACCATCTTACGCCGTAAGGGACGCGGAGCAAAGTTGGGACCAATCCAGTGGCTTGGGCCAGAGAATCCTGTGCCCGGCTGAATTCGTCATGGACGACCGCCGAAGACTGCAGCGCAAAATTGGGATGTGTTTCAGAGTGGTTTCCGATCTCGTGTCCGGCTGAAGCAACCGCGTTCGCGATATCCGGATACCGCCGTGCGTTGCCCCCAATCTGGAAGAAGGTGGCGCGGATGCGGAATTCCTCAAGGACGCGCAGCAGCGCCGGGGTTGAAGGACTGGGACCGTCGTCAAACGTGAGCGCGATGGCCATTCTGCCTGGCATCCCGCGCCACACCGATGGCGCGAAGACCGTGGAACTGCGGCCGCGGACGGCCCAGGCCATTCCCAAAGCCCCCATTCCCGCCAGCGCCGCCATTCTACCCGCGGCCGCCCCGGTCAAATCAATACTTCCCGCTTTGAATCCCAACGAATGGTGCGACCGAGCAGGTAGCTCTCGATTGCCATGCGGCAGGTGATCGACACCCGGTAACCGATCTCAAAAGGACAATTAGGCTCATTTCCGCTGCGGATGCAGTCCAGAAAATTTTGCACGTGTGCGCGGGGCGGAGTCGACGTCTGCCCCAGCATCTCCACGCCTTCCGGCCGATTGACTTTCTGCGGGAGGAAACGGATCTGCTGGCCGCGGGCGATGGTCCCGTCGGTGCCAAGGACTTCTTCTGTAACACCGGGATAGTTATTCCCAAAGCCGGAATTCCACGTGAACAGGATTTCTTCGGGGTGTTCCATGGTAACGCTCATCGTGTCGGGAACTTCGCGGCCGTCTTTCCAGAGATACAGCCCGCCGGTCATGTGCACGGCGTTGGGAATTCGCAGGTCCATGGTTTTGTACCAGAAGGCAGTCTGCTGGGACATGTTCTCGAAAACGCCGCCGCCCGAATAGTCCCGGAAGAGGCGCCAGTTGATATAGCGGTTGGCGTCGAAATCCCGTTCTGGCGCAGTGCCGAGGAACGATTTCCAGGCGATACTCTCTGGCGTCATATCCGGATAGGCCGGTCTCGACCATTGCGGCTTTCCATGGGGCGCGTTCCGATACATACTGGCGCGGATAGCCGTCACTTTGCCGGTGCCGGAGAGATAATTCAGGGCGTCCGCCACATGGCCCGAGGAGCACGTCTGGTGACCGACCTGCACGATACGCTTTCCGGCGCTCTCGTGAGCGGCGCGCATGGTTTTGGCCTCTTCCACTGTAAACGCCATGGTCTTTTCGATATAGACATGCTTGCCCGCATCGAGCGCGGCCACAAAACACTCGGCGTGCAGGTGCTGCGGGGTCGCAATGACCACGGCGTCGATTGATTTATCGTTCAGCAACTGCCGGTAGTCGGTATGCGGGGCCGCGGCCGGCGCAAGGCTTCGGAAATCGTCGACGCGGCGCTGGTAGATGTCGGCAAAGGCCACGATTTCGGTATTCGGGCAGGCCACAACTTCGCGGGCCAGTTGCGTGCCACGTTCGCCGGCGCCGATGATGCCCAGCCGGATACGGTCGCCGGCCGCAAGTACCTTGCCCGTCGCAAGACTGCCCGCGAGACCGGTCGCCACTTTGCCTATGAAGTTTCTGCGGGTTTGCATCGGCTTTTCTCAAGTTTAGCGCTTATGCCTTATATAGTGGAATTCTGTGTTCCGTCGTGTCATATGGATCGTTCTCGATAGCGTGGGCGTGGGCGCGATGCCGGATGCTGCGGCGTATGGCGACGCCGGCAGCGACACACTGGGGAATATTGCGCGGCTGCGCGGCCTTAAGCTGCCCAGTCTCTGCCGTCTTGGCCTGGGGAATCTGAAGGGCATTCCCGAACTGCCGGCCGCGGAAGTTGCGGCGGGATCTTACGGAAAGTGCACCCTCGCCTCGCCCGGCAAAGATACAACCACAGGGCACTGGGAAATGGTCGGCATCCATCTTGATAAGCCGTTCCCTCTCTATCCTCTCGGTTTCCCTCCCGACGTGATGAGCGCTTTCGAAGAACGCATCGGGCGATCCACTCTGGGTAACAAAGCAGCTTCGGGAACCGAAATTATCAAAGAGCTGGGCGAGCAGCACGTGGAATCAGGCTCGCCTATCGTCTACACTTCCGCCGACAGTGTCTTTCAGGTGGCCGCGCATGAAGAGGTGATTCCGCTCTGGGAGCTTTACCGGATCTGCGAGATCGCGCGTGAGATCATGACCGGTCCGCATGAGGTGGGGCGGGTGATCGCACGGCCTTTCGAAGGCGAGCCGGGCGCCTTCAAACGTACCGCGAACCGGCATGATTACGCGGTTCCACCGCCGCGCGGAATGCTTCTCGACCGGCTTGCAGAAAAGAAGATTGAGGTGTTCAGCATCGGCAAAATTTTCGATGTGTTCCTGGGGCGGGGAATCGAGGATCACGTGCTGACGAAAAGCAATGCCGACGGGATGGAGAAGACGCTCGAAGCCGCGATTCATTCGGACGCGGGGCTGATCTTCGTTAATCTGGTCGACTTCGATCAGCAATATGGCCATCGCAACGATGTCGAAGGCTATGGCGCGGCTCTTGAGGAATTCGACGCCTGGCTTCCGCGGCTTGAGAAGGTGCTGCGTCCGGAAGATCTTGTGATCCTGACGGCCGACCATGGCTGCGACCCGACGACGCCTTCTACCGACCACAGTCGTGAGTACACGCCGCTCATCGTTTTCGGCCCAGCTGTGCAGGGGAATGTCGACCTGGGCCTGCGCGCAACTCTGAGCGATATCGGGCAGACTGTCGCGGAAAATTTCGGTACCACGATTGGGCAGGGCGTCAGTTTTTTACCAGCGATTCTATGAGAAAACCATTAATGGCCGGCAACTGGAAGATGTACAAGACACCGGCGGAGACGCACGCGTTCTTCGAGGCGTTCAAGCCGCTGATCGCAGGAGCTTCTGTGTGCGAGATCGTGATCTGCCCGCCCTTTCCGGATCTGCATGCCGCGATCAAAGAGGCGCAGGGAAGTGGGATTGGCGTGGGCGCGCAGAACCTCCACTGGGGCCGCGAAGGGGCCGTGACGGGGGAGGTTTCCGGCCACATGTTGCAGGCGATCGGCTGCAGCCACGTGATCATCGCTCATAGCGAGCGCCGCGAGTATTTTGGAGAAACGGAACCGGACGTGGTTCGAAAGACGGAGGCCGCGCTCGAGTACGGTTTGACGCCGATCGTGTGCGTAGGCGAGCGGCTGGAAGAGCGCGAATCGGGCCGGACGGACGAGATTCTGGCAGAGCAGTTCGATGGCGGGATTGCACCGCTTACGCCGGAACAATTCGCCAAAATCGTGATCGCGTATGAGCCCGTGTGGGCGATCGGGACGGGGAAAACCGCCACGCCCCAGATCGCCGCGGATGCGCACCGGTTTATTCGCCAGAAGGCCGTCGCCAAGTTCGGCGCCGATGCCGGGGGCGCGGTGCGGATTCTTTACGGCGGCAGTGTCAAGCCCGACAATGTGAAGCGCCTGATGCAGGAAGAAGAGATCGACGGAGCCCTCGTGGGCGGCGCCAGTCTGGACCCTAAATCTTTCGCGGCGATTGTCAATTTCAACGTGAGTTAGCCAGCGGAGCTAACTGGGGTTTCAGGGTGCCGGCGTTGCCAGCGGCTTCCCCTTTTCCACAATGTAGACGCCCACCATTTTCAGCGGCTGCGACCCGGTATTGTGAGCGTCATGCCTGGCGCCATTCGGAATCATGAACGAATCGCCCGGTTTCACCTTCAGCGGCGGTTGACCTTCAATCAGAATTTCGCCCTCGCCTTCGAGGATGTAACTGATCTCTTCGCCCGGATGCGTGTGCCGGCCGGCGAAACTCCGCGGTGTAATCTCGATCCGCGCCATCACGACCTCATGGCCTGGCGTGGACAGGTCTTTTTGCTGTACGACCGTCCGCTTGAGGGCAGGGTTTTGCGCGAAAAGTAAGCCTGTCGCGAGGGCGGCCAGCGCCAGCGCGGACTTCCCGTTGAATTGCATGGTTAGAATCTCCTCTGGAGATTCTACTTCTTTACCAGAGCCGGCCTTCGCCCGGTCCCCATGAGACACCGGTCGAAACTCGGAACTGACTGTGCAGCACCGGCGCATTGGAAAGCGTGAAGCGGCGGTAATCCACCTCGAAGTTCCCAGCCAGTCCGTGGCGGTAGTTTCGCGAAAGACTGAACTTTACGTATTTCGTGCCGTATTGCGAAATTGTTTGCGACGCAGAGGTCAACTTGGTATAGCCAGCTGTCGCGCTGGCAAGGTAGCGGTGCAATAGCTTCATTGAGAATGCGCCCGATTCGGTCTCCTGGACGGAGGTCAGCAGGACACCATTGCCCGGAGAAATGCCACGCGCATACGACAGGTTGGCTGTGCGGCTCCTGCCAAAATCTTTGACGACCTCAGCGGAAATATCCGAAAGGTACGACAGGCGATACTGGTCCACGATCGAGGTTGAGCGGCCGATCAGCGCCGCAATCGACGGATCGATGGCCACGCTTGTCAGGCCCTCGCTTTCCGCGCGCGCCACGCCCACTCGGGAACGGAACTGAGTGGTGCGCCCAAAAGCGTAGGAAAATATGGCGCCAAAGATGTTGGTGTTGCTGGTCTGAATGTGCTGCGAAAAGGTGTAATCGAGGAACGAATAATAGAGGCCGATAGTTGTACGGCGGCTATAACGGTAATTGACGTCGCCCCGGGCTTGATATCCGGTGTTGCCGTAGAAGCCCACGCCCGTCCGATCTACGGCGAAGAAGCCCCCTCCCAGATCGAAGGAGAGCCGCGCGGATTTTTTCCACGTGATATCCGCCATCGTCGTGAACTGGCGGGTGCCCTGATCGAGAATTTGCGTGGAAGGGCTCGCTCCCAAGTCCAGATTCGCGGCTGAAATTCCGGCAGCCAGAGCCGGATCGAGAAGCGAATTGCTCTGCGAGGTGATGGAGCCCGATTCGACCAGATTCAAGGTCAGACGCCGCGAGAATTCATGAGCTAAATCAGCGTTCAAGAGTTGGTTGCTGCCGTTATATCCGCTATTACCGTTGTAGTGGTTGTAATTCCCGGTGTATTCAAGGCCGGCCTGATCGTGCTTCCAGAAATGCCGGCCGCTGAATCCCCATTGGTAGGATTCCCCAAATGCGCCCACATTAGCGAGGCTGCCGTCCGGATTGACCTTTCCACCGGAAAGACCGGTGTCGTAGATGCCGCTGATGCCAAGGGTTGGCGCCCATCTCACCTGGCGCGCCACCATGGGGCGCGCAATCGTGTAGCTGCGGCTCAATACGGCGGGGCCGGCATATTCCTGAACGGGGCTGCTATCGGAATCCCCGGTCGTGACTTGCGGACCGCTGCGGCGCGGATTGACA
Organism: Terriglobia bacterium; assembly: GCA_040003745.1. Taxonomy (GTDB): domain Bacteria; phylum Acidobacteriota; class Terriglobia; order Bryobacterales; family Bryobacteraceae; genus BOG-234. The sequence goes on along the minus strand of JBDUBZ010000059.1, from coordinate 8,211 downwards.
GGGGTCAGCTCGTTTGACGCCGCAACGCTGCCAGGCAAAGGCGTCGCCGCGTTTTGCCCGGCTTGGCCGGAACCCGTGTCCTGTTGCGTAGCGGGCTCGCCCGCAGGGTTGCTCTTATCTAGCGGATCGTAAGTACGAATGTATTTCTCGTGCTGCTCGGCCGGGGACAGGGGTTGCTGCGAATCGGGCGCGGTGGGCGGGGGATTCTGAGCGGGGGCTGCAAGCCCGCTAAGGCATATCAGGATTACCGCGACTGTGCAGGGCCGGAGCATGCTGCCTTCAGTTTACAGGAACTCGTTCCCGTCAAGCATCGTCTAAACTGCCATATATGATTTCCCGCACGTTGGTCTCCGTCGCCCTTTGTGTTGCTATTGGCATCGCGACGGCGTGTGCGGCCGAGTTGCCCATCCGGTCCGTCGTCCTTTATAAGCACGGGGTTGGCTACTTTGAGCGCGGAGGGACGCTCGGTTCCGGCCAATCGGCGAATCTCGATTTCAAGGCGGAAGAGATGAACGACGTGCTGAAGTCGCTCACAATTACCGATAATGCCGGCAAAGTCACGGGGGTTCGCTACGATTCGAATATTCCGCTCGAGCGGAAACTGGACGAATTTCCGTTTCATCTGGGTGACGGGGAACCGCTGAGCGCAGTCTTCGATCAGCTCAAGGGCGCGCGGGTCGAGATGGAGTTCGGCGCTCAAAAAGTGGCGGGGTCGATCATTGCGGCCCGTGTCATTCCCGCGGACAAAGAACACCCCGAACGGGAGCAACTGACGCTGCTGCTCGATTCGGGGGAATTGCATATGTACGATCTGTCGGCCGCCACTGGGATTCGGTTCAGCGACCCTAAGCTGCAACTGCAGTTCAGAGATTATCTGGCGGCGCTGGGGGCTTCACGGTCAAAGGACAAGCGTAGCGTCTATATCGATTCCACGGATTCGAAGTCGCGCGATGTGCATGCCAGCTACATCATGCCCATGCCGGCCTGGAAATCGAGCTATCGGCTGCTTTTCGATACATCCGCGCAGCCCACTCTTGAAGGCTGGGCCATTGTTGACAACACGACGGGTGATGATTGGACCAACGTCAAACTGTCGCTTGTTTCGGGCAAGCCGATTTCCTTTATCAGCGATCTCTACGATCCGAAATACATAGCCCGGAACACTGCTGAGCTGCCGGAGGATCAGGCGGTCGCTCCGACGGTCTATTCAGGCGCCGTCAGGCAGGACGCAATGGTACAGAAGGCGATGGCCGGCAGCGGACGCGGCGGCGGTGGCGCTGGCCGCGCTATGAATGGCTACGCCCCGAGCGCCGGACCTTCGGGCGGGGTCATGGGCGGGTTGGCAAGTGCACCTCCGGCAGCTCCAATGATGGCCGTCACCAGCAGTGTCGCTCCTCCTGGCGCAGCGCAGGAGATTGCGGATCTTTTCGAATACTCGGTTCGCAATCCCGTGACGGTCAAGAAGAACGAATCGACCATGATCCCGTTCCTGCAGCAGAAGGTTACGGCCCGCAAACTGATCATTTACTCCGATACGAGCGCGCCGAACCCGCTCAATGCCGCTGAACTCACGAACACAACAGGTCAAACCCTTGATGGCGGCCCCATCACCGTTTATGACGCCGGCGCCTATGCCGGTGAAGCACTGGTTGAAACCGTCAAGAACGCCGACAAGCGCTTCATCAGCTATGGCGTCGATCTGGGTACGCGCATCGCCACCAATCTCGATTCCCACAATGACAACGTTCGCGAACTGCATGTTCGCAATGGTGTGCTGACCACACGCTCCGCGCTCATCCAGAAGCGAACCTACAGCACCCACAACGTGGATGCGCGGGCTAAAACTCTGATCATCGAATATCCCGTCCGCCCAGGTTACACGCTGATCGATACCGCCAAACCGACGGAAACCGCGCGCGATGTCTACCGTTTCGAAGTCAAAGTTCCCGCGAGCGGATCGATTGACTTTCCCGTCACTGAAGAGAACGTTTACGATCAGCAGACAGCCGTATCCTCGATTACGCCCGACACGCTGCTGGCCTACGTCCGCAACAAAAACCTGAGCGACAGCGCGCGGCGACAACTGCAGCAGGTGGCCGATCTAAAGACGAAAATAGCGGCTAACGATGCGGAGAAGCGCCGCATCGAAACCGAGGTCCAAAACGTCAGCCGCGATGAAGAGCGTAACCGGATGAACATCCAAAGCCTGTCATCGGTGAGCGGCCAGCAGCAGATTGTTCAGGATTACGCGCGCAAGCTCGGCGTCCAGGAAACTCAGATCGCGAGTCTGCGCGATCGTGAGACACAACTCGACACGGAGAAAGTATCGTTGCAGACACAGCTCAACACCCTTATCGATCAACTCAACTTCTGACGGGCTAAACTCGTTAAAGTGCACTTCGAAGAAGCGATCCGTACTGCCGCGGAAAAGAACGGGGTTCAGCAGCAGTTCTGGGATATCTTCGGCAAATCGCACTACACAACGCCCGAAACCAACCGCGCGATCCTGACCTCGCTGGGCTTCGACTGCTCGTCCGAAGAGGGTTTGCGCACATCCGCCGAGAGCCGCGACGCGGCCAACTGGCAGCGGCTTCTGCCGACAGTTCTTGTTGTGGGTGCGGACGCACCGCCACTCATCCCTGTTTGTTCACCGGCCAGTCTGGAGACGATCGATCTTGAGATCGCAATGGAGAGCGGCGAAAAGCATTCTCTTTCGATTGACTTGATCGCGGCTGCGGTTCGGGACAAAACCGCTATTGACGGTGTTGAATTTGTAGAGCGCCTGGTTGAGCTGCCTTCGAAGCTGCCACTGGGTTATCACGAGGTCCGTGCGGGATCTTATTCGATGCGCCTGATCGTGGGGCCCGATCGCGCTCATACTCCCGTTGAAGGCAGACATGCCGGCCTGGCAGTGACTATGTGGGGCCTGCGTTCCGAGCGCAACTGGGGAGTGGGCGATTTTCGCGATCTGCGCGATCTGATCGACTGGGCCGTGCCCGCGCTGCATGTCGATTTCATTGCCCTCAACCCGCTTCATGCCACTCATAACCGGGCGCCTTACAACACCAGTCCCTACCTTCCGAACAGCATCTTCTATCGCAATTTCCTCTACCTGGATGTAGAGGGTGTGGAGGGATTTGAAACCATCCGGCCCGCTTTCGAAGCGGGCGGAGCGGAAGCCGAAAAAGCGCGGCTGCGCACCACGGAGTTCGTGGAATACGAGAAGGCGGCGGCGCTCAAGCGGCATGCGCTCGAGCTTATTTTCGAGTCCCATCCTCCCAACGAAGCGTGCCATGAATGGATCGCTCAAGAAGGCGATCTGCTGCGGCTTTTCGCCACCTATTGCGCGCTCGACGAGTATCTTCACGGGGAAAATCCTCGTCTCTGGGTATGGACCGACTGGCCGATGCCGTTCCAGGATCCGAGCAGCGGCGCAGTGCGGGAATTCGCTCATAAGCACGAGCGCGAGATTCTTTTTCATGGCTGGCTGCAGTGGCTCATCGACCAGCAGCTTGCCGAAGTGCAGGAACATGCGCACGCGACAGGCATGAACATTGGCCTCTATCACGATCTCGCGCTCGCGACGGATAGCTGCGGTTCAGACCTTTGGGCGCATCGGCCGTTTTTCGTGCAGGGGGCAAGGGTGGGCTCGCCACCCGACGACTTTTCGCCCACCGGCCAGGACTGGTCGTTCCCGCCGCCGAATGAGCATCGGCATCGCGAGGACGCTTACCGGCTCTACATCCAGTCCATCCGAAAAACAATGCGGCATGGCGGAGCCCTGCGTATCGACCACGTCATGCGGCTTTTCAGGCTCTATTGGATCCCGGAAGGCTGCGATGCCACTCGAGGCGCCTACGTCAGGGACCGGCCGGAGGATCTGGTTCGCATCCTTGCTCTCGAAAGCGTCCGCAATAGCTCCGTCGTGATCGGCGAAGATCTGGGCACGGTGGAAGATGAGGTCCGCCAGACGCTTTCCGACTTTGGAATTCTCAGCTACCGGCTGCTGATATTTGAGCGCAACGATCGGGGCTTTAAGGCGCCGTCCGAATATTCCGGGCAGGCCCTGACCTCGACATCAACACACGATTTGCCCACTGTAACGGGCTTCTGGACCGGCGAAGACATCGCCGCGAGGCTGCGAACCGGCACCATCGACCAACAGGCCGCTCAGGGGCAGCGCGAGCAGCGCGGGCGGGATAAGCAGAATCTGCTCGATGCGGTGTTTCAGATGAATCTGCTGCCCCCCGGCTATGAGCGCGATGCCGCGCGAATTCCGGAATTGACGGGTGAACTGCATTATGCGATTGCCGGGTTTCTGGCGAATACCCCCTGCATCCTGTGGCTGGTGAATCAGGAAGACATCACGCGCGAGCCGCTGCAACAGAACATGCCGGGTACCACGGCGGAGTATCCGAACTGGAGCCGCAAAATGCGCTGGACGATCGAAGAACTCAGCACTCTTCAGGAGGCGATCGATTCCGTGTCCATGTTCAGGCACTGGATCGAGCGCACGGGGCGTCAGACGCGCATTTCGTAGCCGAGACCCTGGATGTGGGCGATGATCTGAAGGCGCACCTTCAGGATGTCTTCCTCGGAGAGAGTCCGGTTCGGATCTCTGAGCGTGATGCGGAAAGTCAGGCTCTTCCTGCCGTCTCCCAATGCGTATTCACGGACGTACTCGACGGATTCGGCGAAGCGTTCGAATTCGAGCTGAAGAGTTCCGGCAAGCTCGCGTTCACCCACGATCACCGTAAGATCGAAGCTGCTCGAAGGGAACCGCGGAACGGGTGTAAATTTCGGCGGCGGTGGCTGGAGTTCGCGCAACAGCGTCAGATCGATATCGAGGACGCAGGCTGGCTCGGCCTTCAGTTGGCTCAGGCGGCCGATCTGTATTCCGTTCCACCACAACTCCACGCAGCGCGCGGGATGCTCCCAGATTTGAGGCTGGGCCGCTGCAACCCGAATGCCGGGCGCAAGGCACTCCGCCACGCGCTTGAGTTCGAGCAGCGCGGTGTCTTTCGAGTAAATAGCTGCTGTCAGGTGCGGCAGCTCGAGAGGCCCTTTGTGGATCTCATGGCCGATTTCGAAGATGCGGAATTCATCGAAATGCTTGGCGTTGGTGACGATGTTGCGGTAGATGCCGGGCAGCAGTGAGGTACGCATGAGTTCCTGCCCGGCGGCGATGGGATTGAGAACCCGCAGATGATCTTCGATGGGGAAGCCGAAGGTGCGGGCCTCTTCTTCGCTGATGAAGGAATAGTTGGAGACTTCGGTAAAGCCCTGAGCCGCTACTAACCGCCGTACGCGGCGCAGAAACCCCCGCTCAGGCGGATCGTAAGAAGGAGCGCAGGGAACCAGCGGGGCCGTGGCAGGAATGGTGTCATAGCCGATCATCCGGCCGACTTCTTCGACGAGATCCTCCGGCATAGCGATGTCTCTGGTGGCGCGCCAGGAGGGAACAGTTACCAGGAGGTCGTCAGTGACTTCGAATTGCAGAGACCGCAGGACGGCGGGCGCTTCGGGAACTTCGCGGCCGAGTTTGCGGCCCAGCCAGTCGAGATCGAGCGGTATCGGCGCGGGCGCGGGAATATCGGCTGCGCGATCCGCGAGACCGCCTGCGAGCCGGATGCCCGGCGATACCAGCGGCAATAATTCGATGGCCCGCGCCAGGGCACGCAGGGTATTTTGAGGGTCCTGCGATTTCTCAAAGCGTATCGAAGCGTCGGTGCGGAGCTTCAGCGACGACGATGTTTTTCGTATGTTCGATGCCTGAAAATTGGCGCTCTCCAGAACCATACTTGTGGTGTCTCGGGAGATGGCGCTGTCACGGCCGCCGATTACCCCGGCAAGCGCGATGGGCCCGGCAGCATCGGCAATTACCAGATTCGCGGGCCCCAGATCGTACTCTTCGCCATTCAGTGCGGGCATGCGCTCGCCGTCCAGGCCGCGGCGCGCGGTGATGGTATCGCCGGTCAGCTTAGCGCGGTCGAAGGCATGCATCGGCTGCGCCAGTTCCGCCATGATGTAGTTCGTAACATCGACGATGTTGTTGATGGGATTCAAACCCACGGAGGTCAATCTGTATTGCAGCCAAAGGGGCGAGGGCTGCACAGTCACGTTCTCAAAGACCAGCGCCGAATAGCGTGGGCACAGGGCGAGGTCTTCGATCTCAATGCGGACCGGCCCTCCGGGAGCGGGGAGCAGCGTTGTATCGACCGGATCGATCAATGACTTCGCCGTGATGGCCGCCACCTCGCGAGCCATGCCATAGTGACCCCAAAGGTCGGGCCGGTGGGTGATGCTCTTGTTATCGATTTCGATGATGCTGTCCGGCGCCGGAAGTTCGACCGCCCCGGCCAATTCGAGAATGCCCGCGCCGTCTTTGTTAATACCGAGTTCAGCCGCGCTCGCGAGCATTCCTTCACTCACCACGCCTGAGACCGTCTTGTTTCCCAACGGCACATAGACCGTCGTAATGCCAGGGCGGCAATTGGAGGCGCCGCAGACCACCGTCTTTCCAAGGACCGACGCCTTCACATTTTTCGAGCCTTCGATAGGCTCCACGCCGTCGACGCGCGCTGCCACAGCGCCGGCGAGCAGCACTCCCACCGCCTCGATGCCCTCGCATTCCGCCGTCTTCATGGTGATGAGGCGCTCGAGCGCCTGAGCCGGAACATCAAGGCCGGAGACGAATTCGCGGATCCAGCTATAGGAAAACTTCACGTGCGAAACTGCCTCAAAAAGCGCAGATCGCCACTCTGCAGCCAGCGAATATCGTCAATGGCGTAGCGCATCATGGCGAGGCGCGTCAGTCCCAGGCCGAAGGCGAACCCAGTCCACTCTGCGGGATCGATGCCGCTCGCCCGCAGAACATGCGGATTCACAAGACCACAGGGAAGCAGTTCCACCCACCCGCTCTGCTTGCAAACCGGACAGCCACTGCCTCCGCAGATCAGACATTGGATATCGAGCTCAAAGCCCGGCTCCACAAACGGAAAGTAGCCGGGCCGCAGCCGGACCGTCGCTTCCCGCTTGAAGATGGCGGTGAGCAAAGTCTTCATGAAATAGATCAAGTTGCCGACCGACACATTGCGGTCGATCATCATGCCTTCCAGCTGATAGAACGTATGCTCGTGCGAAGCATCGACCGATTCGTTGCGGAACACGCGGCCGGGTGCGATCATCCGCAACGGCGGTCCCAGCGTTTCCATGCCGCGCACCTGGACGGGAGAGGTGTGCGTGCGAAGCAGCTGACCGCTTTCGAGCCAGAAGGTGTCCTGCATATCGCGCGCCGGATGATCGGCCGGAATATTCAGGGCATCGAAGTTGTAATATTCGGTTTCGACCTCAGGGCCATCGAGCACCGCGAAGCCCATGGAACGAAACAGATCTTCAATCTCCCCTTGAATCTGGGTAATAGGGTGCAGATTACCGGGGCGCGGGCCGGGCGCGGGGACGGTCAGATCCATCCATTCGGAATCGAGCCGTTTGGCCAGCGCGGCGTTCTCAAAAAAAGCCTTGCGGACTTCCCATGCGGTTTCGAGAGACTCTTTCGCGCTGTTGATGAACTTACCGCGGGCGATGCGCTCTTCGTGCGAGAGTTTGCCCATATCTTTGCTGAGCGCGGCAAGCACTCCCTTGCGGCCCAGGACCTCGACACGAACAGCATCCAGTTCTTCCGCGCTTGAGGCGGATGCGATGCGGTGCAGCGCGGAATCTACGATATCCAGGCTTGTTTCTCCCCGCCCAGTTCCCAGCCGAGATGATTGATATAGAAGAGGAGCAGAGCCTCCGGGTACGCGTCTTTGAACTGACCGAAAGCGCGCGATTGCCAGCCTTCCGTCAAAACCGCTTTCGCGTCCAGATCTTTCTCGAAGAAGCCGCCCTGATTGGCGATGCCAATAAAATCGAGCACCTTCTGGATCATTTCGAGGTGAGCGATCAGGATCGCCTGGGAAAGGTCGGTGGCAAACTCCTCGTCATGCGCGTTCAGCCGCTCCCAGAACCGGGGTACGGCTTTGCGCAGGTTTTCGAGATTCACCTTAGCCAGATGCGTCCGCGTTTTGAAGCGCTCGTAGAGCTGGTAAGTCCTTAAAGTCCCAATGGAAATGCCGCGCACGAGTTGCCGCAGGCGCTCTTCACCGAGCTGCAGAAACACGTCGGAAAGCTGCATAAGAGGCCAGCGTAACACAGTGCGTTACAATAACC
>JBDUBZ010000368.1:0-4021 GCA_040003745.1 Terriglobia bacterium | reverse complement strand
CACGACCGCAATGAGAACCACCAGACCGCCCAGCAGAGCGAGGCCCGCAATCAGGCTCCGGCGGGGCGAAACGCGCCGGCCAGCGAACCCTTTGCGTCCGAAGTCTTTCGCGATCTTCGCGACTTCGTCGTAACGCAGGGTGACCGGCGTCTTCAGATCCACTTCGCGAAAAGTAAAGGTATCCGAATCGATGGCGGAGAGATAGCCGTGCAACTCACGGCCGTCATTGGTTTTGACTGTCATCCTGCCACCGATCGGCAGGTCCGCGACGGCCGCCCGAATGGCCTGTGGTGAGGACTGCTGGGCGAAGAGTGAATTCGCCATCATAAAAACCAGCAGGGATGCTATCGACCGGACCGGCGTCACGGGCACATTCTATCTAACCGAACGAAAAGGTGAGCGACCCATGGGTCACCCCCCGGGCCACATCTGCGGGTCCGTCGACCGCAGAAAGGCCTTAAATAGTTCTAAATCGCACTCTTTTACCGCCCACGGAACGGGGCAGGCTCTTATCATGAGGTTGCGCGGGGGGTCTGGAGAATCAGGGATGGGAAGAAATAGCGGCAGCATGGGACAGACAAATACCGGACCCGGCCCGGCTTGCTCCCACAACTTCGTAAATGTTGAAACGGCCGGGATTTTGACGGAGGCGGATCCCTGGTATGGCTTGCTGGCGAATGCCGCGCCGCGCGATCACATCGTTCAGCTTTACCAGGATCAGCAATTTCTCAACAGGGCGGTCTGCCGCTTTGCCGCTTCAGCGCTGGCAAACGGAGAGGGCGTCATTCTGGTTCCGACAATCGCTCACTGGGATGCTTTTCGCCCCCGGTTAGAGGCCGAGGGCGTGGATGTCAAAGCGGCCCAGCGCCGGGGCCAGTTAACCGTCGTTGACGCCGACGATATCCTGCCCGAGTTCATGCGTGGAGTGGCGCCAGATGGCCCTTTGTTCCTCGGCCTCGCCGGGGAAGCAATCGCCCGGGCCCGCGACGGAGGCCGCTACCCCAGGGTGCGATGGTGGGGAGAGATGGTTAACATCCTGTGGGAGCGGGGCGACGTGGCCGCCAGTCTGAACCTCGAAGATCTCTTCGGCCAACTCGCGGACAAACAGGACATCGCCATTTTCTGCTCGTTCCTGATGGATAACTTCGACGGCGACGTTCATGCCCGGATGCTGCCCCGGCTCGGGGAGAGTCATTCGCACCTTATTCCGGTGGAAGATTACGCCAGGCTTGAGCGCGCGGTGTCGGCTGCGCTTCGCGAGACAGTGGGACCGGATGAAGCCCGCGTTCTCGAAGACCAGCTCCCTGACCGCTTCCCAGAGGTTTTTCAAATGCCGCGGTCACAGGCGTTACTACTCGCTTTGCGGCAGATTCTGCCACAAGTAGCGGATGACATACTTCAGCGGAGCCGAACACTGTACAACGCGTCCGCGTAACAGAATAACCGTGACCTCATGACCGCGGACAGCCAGACTAACGAGACCTGCGCCCCCAGCGATCTAAGCGCCGACATCGCCGATATCCTCGACACTGTCGATCTTCCGATCATTATTATTGGCGGCGATTGCCGGGTGGCCCGATTTAACCGGTCAGCGGCAGCCGTGCTTTTCCTCGAGCCGGCTCACATCGGCCGGGATCCCGGAGATGTTTTTCAACGTATTAAGAACCTTGGCGAGTTGTGCGCGCTGGCGATCGCGGGTGGCGCGCCACATCGGTTTGAGGCGCGCGACGGCGACCGCTGTTTCCTGATCCGCATCGCCTCGTATAAAGCGAGCGACGCCCGGACTATAGGTGCGGTGCTGACATTTACCAACGTGACGGCTTTTCGCGCCAGTCTCGACCAGGCGATCTACGATCGCGAATACACGAAGGCGATCCTGAATACCGTTATCGAGCCGTTGGTCGTGCTCGACTCCGCTTTATGTATTCAGACTGCGAATCGCGCCTTCTATACAATGTTCGGTTTCTCAAGGGATGAAACGCAGGGAGTGCCCTTCTACAGCCTGGGCGACAGCGCCTGGAAACTTTCCGGTTTCTGGGAAACGCTGCCAGGGGCACTTTCAGAAAACAGGGAATTTCAACCTGTCGAGGTCGAGCGCGAGTTCCCGGCCGTGGGGCGCAGGACGGTTCGGATTGAAGCACGCCGGCTTTCGAGGTTCGGTCGCGCCATGATACTTCTCGGGCTGCACGACATTACCGAACGCAAGCGATCCCAGGAAGCGATACTCCAGCGGACGGCTCAGTTCCAGACGCTTCTGAACGAGGCGCCACTGGGCGTTTACCTGATTGGGGGCGATTTTCGCATTCGCGAAGTGAACCCTGCCGCTTTGCGGATTTTCAGAAATATCTTCGACCCGGTCGGGCGGGATTTCAACGACGTGCTTAATGTTTTGTGGCCCGGGGAATATGCAGAAGAGCTGGCGGGCAGATTGCGCCACACTCTCGAGACCGGGGAACCCTACTTTGTTGCCGAGCAAGCCGGGGAGCGGCGCGATGGCGAGGTTTCCGAGTATTACGAATGGCAGGTGAGCCGAATCCCGCTGCCCGAAGGGGGCTACGGCGCTGTGTGCTACTTCCGGGAGATCTCCGGTCTGGTCCAGGCCCGTCACGAGCTCGAGAAAAGCGAGAGACAACTAAGAAATCTGGCCGAAACGATCCCGCAACTTGTGTGGACCTGTCTGCCGGACGGGAACGCCGATTACCTGAGCGCACAGTGGGTTAAATATACGGGTATTCCGGAGACTGAACAACTGGGCATGCAATGGCTGGAACTGGTGATGCACCCGGAAGATCGCGAGCGCGCTTACGATGCATGGATGGCGGCTGTTGAAGACCGCGAGCCTTATGACATTGAATACCGTCTGAAGCGATTCGACGGAGTCTACCGGTGGTTCAGAACGCGCGGCGCGGCGGTGCGCAACCCCGAAGGGGCTATTGAAAAGTGGTTCGGCACCTGTACGGATATCGAAGATCAGAAGGCGGCCGAACGCCGCATGCTGGAGCAACAGAAACGGGAGAGCCTCGGGATGCTGGCGGGAGGCATCGCGCACGACTTCAATAATCTGCTGGTGGGCGTCCTCGGTAACGCCAGTATGATCGATGAAACGCTGGGCGAGAAACACCCCGTGCAGCCCCTGGTTCACGGAATTGTCGAGGCAGGCGAACGGGCAGCGCATCTGACGCGTCAGATGCTGGCGTACGCGGGCAAGGGACGCATCGTTATGGAGCAGGTGGACGTGAATGCCCTGGTGCGCTCCACCGCATTACTTGTGGAAACATCGTTTCCAAAATCCGTGCATCTGACCCTGAGCCTTGAGGAGACGCCCCTGACCGTCGAAGCGGATTCGAGCCAGATTCAGCAGGTGATCATGAACCTGGCGATCAATGGAGCCGAAGCCATTGAGCCGGACAATTCCGGCTCGGTGCGTATAAGGACTGCGTTTGTTCGTTTCGATACCCGTTATCTAAAAGAGCATAACTTTGTCGCGGACACACCGAGCGAAGGCATGTATGTGTGTATCGAGGTTCAGGACACGGGCTCCGGCATTGAGCCCGCTAAGCTGACCAAAATTTTCGATCCATTTTTTACGACAAAATTCACCGGCCGGGGACTGGGTCTCGCCGCGGTCCTCGGCATCGTGCGATCCGCGCACGGGGGCCTTGAGGTGGTGAGCAACGCTGGACACGGAACCACATTCCGGGTGCTTCTTCCGGCATTTCAGGGTGCGGCGCCGATCGAGAGTGCGGCAAAGGAGCAAAGCGCGAAAACAGCGCCAGGCCGGCCCGTAGTGCTGGTTATCGACGACGAAAAGCTGGTGCGGCAGACAACCCGCGCCATGCTGAGTCATGCCGGATACGATGTACTTCTGGCCGAAAGCGGGGCTCAGGGTCTGGAGATTTTCAGCGCGCCCCCGGCCGAAATCGCTTTGGTCATTCTGGATATGAGTATGCCAGGGATGAGCGGGAAGGATACACTGGCGCGTCTTCGAAAGAGTGATGATCGCGTTCCGGTAATGATCGTC
>JBDUBZ010000058.1:0-13652 GCA_040003745.1 Terriglobia bacterium | reverse complement strand
CCCGGCTGAACTTCCGAAACAACTCGATCGCTTCCGCGCCGGAGGAGGCCATCAGTACCTTGCGTCCCGCGCGTTCGAGTGCAACCTTTACAATCTGCCGGATGACCGGCTCGTCGTCGACGACCAGCACCAGCCTCTCCTCGGCGGCATCCGGTGTCTGGACGATTTCATCCGTCGCCGGAAAACAGACGCGCACAGCCGTTCCGTGGCCGGGAGAAGTTGTTACGCGGAGCAATCCGTGGTGTGCCGTGACGATACCGGCGACCGCCGCAAGACCCAGCCCGCGGCCCAGAAACTTTGTCGTGAAGAAGGGCTCGAACATTTTTGCAGCGGTCGCCGCATCCATCCCGCAGCCGCTGTCGCGGACCTCGAACCACGCATACGAGCCTGGTTTTACTTCCTCGGGAGCCACATCGAAGCGTGCGCCCGCGGCGATTTTCTCGCCGCCCGTTTCGATCGTGATGGAACCTGCCGCATCCGGGCCAATGGCTTCCGTGGCGTTGAGAACCAGATTGAGCAGCACCTGGCGGATCTGGTTCTCGTCGCCCACAATGCCCGGCGTGGGCACCCGGCTGAGATGCAGCCTGACCTTCCTCGGAAGCGAGGCGTGAATCAGGCCTTCGGTATCCCGAAGAGTCGCTACAAGATCCACAGCCTTCATGAGGAGCATGGTCTTACCGGAGTAGGCCAGCAGCTGTCTCGTGAGATCGGCCGCCCGCTCGCCAGCCGTCACGATCGCCGCGATCGCTTCTTTGTCCGATGGCTCCGTCAACGAATACTCGAGCAACTGGGCGTGCCCGATGATGCCCGTCAGCAGATTATTGAAATCGTGAGCGATGCCGGCGGCCAGCAGGCCAATGCTTTCCAGGCGCTGTTTACGGCGCACGTTTTCTTCGGCGCGCAGCTTATCGAGAGTCGATTTGATTCGCGCTCGCAGAAGCGTAGGGTTCACGGGCTTGAAAAGGTAATCTTCCGCGCCCGCTTCAATACTTCGGACGACGCTGTCCATTTCGTCGAGCGCCGAGACAAGGATGACGGCGACACCGCTCAGCGCGGGGTCGCGCTTGATGCGCTCAAGGACTTCGAAACCATTCATGCCCGGCATCATGAGGTCGAGCAGCACCATATCGAAGCGGGTTGCGCTCAGCATCGCCAGGGCGGCCGCGCCATCGGCCGCTGTGTCCACATGATGACCCTGCCGCTCCAACTGGCGCGAAAGCATGTCGCGGTTCAGGGCGTCGTCGTCGACGACCAGAATCCGCCCCGCTCCCGTTATCGATCCCGGACGAACCGCGACCCGGGTATCCATCGGGTGAGGGGCGGGAAGCATCCCCGATTCGGGTTTAGCCATCACGCCTTCGACCAGGGCCCGGTCGAGACAACTCGCGGCCGCCGCGATCCGGCGCAGATCCTCGGTGGCTTCCCGCGGCATGGCGACGTCCAGCGTGGCAACCAGATCGTGGACAATTCGGATCCGCGCCGCGAGCTGGTCGCGAAGTTGGATGATCGCCTCTTCCGGATCGGGCGGATGATCACCGCCCATCACCCGTTGAATTGTCTCCACCATCCCGCGCGCTTCCCTTACGATGGACTCAATGGACGGGCGGTGCATGCTTTCGGGGAATTCTTCGAGAAGAATCTCGCCGTACCCGATGATGTGATTCAGCGGAGTGCGCAGCTGGTGCCGCAATTCGGACGCGGAGACGCCTCGGGATTGGTAAACGTTGGAACTCATCTTCGCGGAATGGCGCTGAACGACCATTATCCTCAAATGACAATTGCCGCACCGCGGGAGCGATCTGTACTGTGAGTTATCACACCTGCTGTTAACCCGAAACCGGCCCCGCGACGTAGACTGAATTAAGATCGCGCCGGCAGATGCACGGGCTTTTTTCGCCCTCGATAATGATAAGAATCCTTCTCGTGGAAGACAACGAATTTAACCGGGACATGCTCTCCCGCCGGCTGCAGCGCCGGGATTTCGAAGTCCTGATCGCCGAAGACGGGGTGCAGGGCATGGAAGTCGCCCATCGCGAGCACCCCGATCTCATTCTGATGGACATGGATCTTCCGGTGCTCGATGGCTGGGAGGCAACCCGGCGGCTGAAGGCCGATCCGGCCACCAGTTCCATTCCCGTAATCGCTCTCACAGCCCATGCCCTGCAATCGGATTGCGACCGCGCATACCAATCGGGTTGCAACGATTTCGCCACCAAGCCCATCGACTTCGCCAACCTGCTCGACAAGATTTCGCGCGCACTTACGCCGGCCACCGGTCCCGGCCAATGAGCGATTCGGAAGGCGGCTCGAAGAAGCCAGTCGCGCCCTCCTATCGGTACTACCGGGATCCAACGGTTCTGTTCAGCGTTGTCGCCATCGTTATTGTTTGCATGCTTTCATTCTGGGACTGGCGGGCCGAACGCGCCAGCCAGCAGCAGATTATCGACACGCTTGAGGAACGCCAGTTGATCGCTACCATCCTTTCCACCATTAAGGATGCCGAGACAGGCCAGCGCGGGTATGTTTTGACGGGCGCGTCTTCTTACCTGGAGCCATATCGTACCGCCACCGCTACGGTGCATAGTCAGTTGGCACGGCTCAGGGGGCAGACCGACAGGCAGTTCGATCTGAAATCCGACGGGCGCCGTCTCGAAAGTACGGTCAACGCCAAACTCCGTGAGATGGCCTATTCGATTGAACTGAGAGATAGCCAGGGGCTCGAGGCGGCCGTCGACCGCATGCGGACCGACCAGGGCAAACTGCTGATGGACAGGATTCGCGACATCACCGCCCAGATGGAGGGGATCGTTCAAACCCGGCTCAACCGCGACACGAAGGCGAACGAAAACCAGTCGATCCGCACACAGACCCTGAGCCTGGGCGCCAGTCTTCTGCTGTTCGTCCTGGTAGCCTTTACCAATCTGCGCTATCGGCGGCAGAAGGACGAGGCGGAAGCGGCCAGCCAGGCAAAGAGCGCCTTTCTTGCCAGCATGAGCCATGAATTGCGGACGCCGCTGAACGCCATCATTGGCTACAGCGAAATGCTCTCGGAAGAGGCGGCGGAATCGAAGAGCCCGAACATACTGGCCGATCTCGACAAAATTCGCACGGCGGGCAAGCATCTTCTGGAACTGATCAACTCCGTGCTCGATCTGTCGAAGATCGAAGCGGGCAAGATGGAACTGTTCGTCGAGGTCTTCAGTGTGGAGCACCTCGTGAACGATGTCAGAGACATCGCTGTTCCGCTCGCCGCGAAGAATAACAACAAGTTCACCGTGGCCGTGGAGCCGGGAGCCGGAGATATGCGCGCCGATCAGACTAAGGTGCGGCAGAGTCTTTTCAATCTGGTCAGCAACGCATGCAAGTTTACGACGAACGGCGAAATCAGCCTCCATGTGCAGCGGGACGACCGCGGGTTTATCTGCTTTACGGTGAAAGATACGGGGATCGGGATGACTTCACTACAGGTCTCGAAACTCTTTGAATCTTTCATCCAGGTGGATTCGTCGCTTTCGAGGAAGTTCGGCGGCACGGGGCTGGGGCTCGCCATCAGCCGCCGCTTCGCGCGTATGATGGGCGGCGACATTGCCGTTTCGAGCGAGGCCGGCAAGGGCTCCGTTTTTACCCTGCAAATCCCGGCGGACGTGGTGCTTCCAGATCCAAAGCGGACCGTGCTGCAACCGCCCCTGTCGTCGGCGGGAACGATCCTCGCCATCGACGACGATCCGGACATCCACGACATGCTGCGCCGCAACATGGGCAAATACGGCTATCTGGTCGAGGTGGCGCGCAACGGCGAAGATGGCCTGCGTCTCGCCCGGGAGCTTCATCCCCTGGCCATTACTCTCGATGTGATGATGCCCGGCATGGATGGTTGGACGGTGCTGGGGCGTCTCAAATCCGATCCGCAGACGGCCGATATCCCCGTCGTCATGCTCACCATTGTCGATAACAAGAACCTTGGGTATGCGCTGGGCGCTGCCGAATATATCACCAAGCCGGTGGATCGGGACCGGCTGGCATCCATCCTCAAACGATTCCAGCGTCCGGGCGCGAACTCGGCACTCATTGTAGAGGACGACCCCGATTCACGAGACATGATTCGACGCATGCTCGAGGTTGATGGCTGGAAGGTGCGCGAGGCCAATAACGGCATTGAGGGTCTGGAGGAGATGAACCGCGAGCGGCCATCGGTAATTCTTCTCGATCTGATGATGCCCCGGATGGATGGCTTTCAGTTCCTGGATGAGTTACATCTGCATCCCGAATGGAAAGATGTGCCGGTTCTGGTCATCACCGCGAAAGAGCTGACGAGCGAAGAGCGGGAAAAGCTCAACGGCAATGTCAGCCGGGTTCTGCAAAAGGGTTCCTACGAGAAACAGGAACTGGTGGAGCAGGTGAGTCTCATGGTCGCGAGCCGCATCCGCAAGCCCTGACGGGCTTCACTGGATCGCGATCGTCGCCACGTTGGAACTTCGCCCGTTCGATGTCACGATGACGGGTACAGCCGCACCTGTTGCAATGCCTGCGGGAATCTGAACGTTGATCTGGTTCAGGCCCGCGTAGCCCGGAGTCAGGCCGGCGTACAGGGTGGGAATGTTCTGGCCGCCGATCGTCACAACAGGCGGAAACTTGACGGCGTCGCCCAGGCCCGTGAGATAGATCGACAGAAAATCTTTGACGTGGAGCGGAGCGTTCGGCCCTACAACCACGCTGGTCAGGGCGTTGAGCGCGGCTGCGCGTCCGCTATCGAGCAGGAAAATACTCGGCACGGCCGGAGCGACGCGAATGTTGGCAGTGTTCTGACCGGTCGAGTTCTTCACCTTCAGCTTCGTCAACCCGGCGGCCGAATTCGCATAGACGAAATTGATCTGGCCGGGGCTGACAAACACCAGCTGCTGCGGGACGTCATCCACCAGTACCTGCACGTCGTCAATCTGCGGCGGGTATGGAATCCCCGCCTGATTGATGGAACTCGCCAGGTTGGTTCCGTAAATTGAGACGTAAGCGCCGGGAGCCACATCGCGCGGAAACTGCGCCGGGCCGGCGGCGATCACGACACCTGTCGGGCTGATCACCGGCCCTGTCTTCACAACCACCGGGGCTTCCGTAGTGGCCGACGAAGTCAGATCCACGGAAACATTCTGCACTGCGCCGCTCAACGGGGTGACCGTCATCGCGACCTTGGCCGCCGCGACCCTCTCGTTCGCGACGATGCCGCTGCTGCTGTTCGCCGTCGTCGTGACCGGTGGGCCGCCGGCTGCCGGCAGTGTGGCTCCGATGGCCGGGAGCATCATGTCGTTCGCGTCCCGCAGCTGCAGCATGACTCCCGCGGTCCCCGAGAGATTCGGCAAATCCTCGGCGGCCGTGCCCAGCGACTTCCATGCATTGGTGCCGGTGAGGAACGACACGAGAATATTCGAAACCAGGTTATTCGGGTCGGTATTGATGTTCGCGATCGCCGGAGTGCTCGCGGAACAATAGCCCACCAGCTGCAGCAGCGCATAAGTGATGTGACAATCGGGCACCGCGCGCGTAACGCCCCGCTTGTAGAAGCCCAGAGAAGCGCTCGTGAGCGCCACCACACCATCGTCGAAGCCGCCCGGTCCGAACTGGGCCCCGCCATTGCCGGCGATAGCGATGGCTTCGATACCGCGCAGATCGTCGTTCCCCTGGTTCCATGAATTCAGATCGAAAAGGAACTGGCTGCCCGGCGTCATCTCCACCAATTGCATGTCTGCGGAACTCCCCAGCAGACCGGCGATGGGTGTTCCGAAGTTCGGCGTGGCAATGAACACGGCCTTGCGAATCGGCACAGTCGCTGGAGGAATGAACACTGCCGGAGTCCCTTCCTGTTTGCCCGCAAGATACGACCGAACCATCAGCCCGCCCACACTATGCGCCACGACATCCACCTGAGTCACCGGCGTGCCGTCGGTATATTTCAGCGCCGCCAGAAACTTCCCAAAAGCGATCCCTTCGGCTTCAATCGAAGGCCGTGCCGCACCCTCGCCGCCGATACTGCAGTTATCGAAGAACAGGGTGACGATGGAGTTCGCCTGCAGCAACTTGTCCGCCGCGTAGAAGCTGTCGGCGAAAGAGCCGCCACAGGGAGACTGGTAACCGTTGACAAAAACGACGGGCGGGTTGGGGCCTTTCGGGACGGGCTGCCCGGCAGGGATAAGCTGTGCGGCGAGGAGCGACGGGAACGTCAGAAAAAGGGCAGTTAAACGCATGCCCCACCAGTTTACCGGCTCATTGCATAAACCACATAGTTGACGCCTATGCGGATGGCAATGGAGGCCGCTTTTTCTGGATAATGAGGCGCATCGGCCCATTCCCAGGCATCGCCCAGATCCGAGTTGTAAGAGATCGCAATCATCACGCGGCCCGCATCGTCATAGATGCCCTGCCAGTGCGCGCCGCGCCCGCCGTCGCCACAATTCTTGCATCCCTGGGCGAGGTGGGCTTCACCAGGAATCTGTACGCGGTCGGTCAGATCGTAGACGGTGTGGAAGATCGGGTCCTGGTTGGGAATGTCCGTGACCTGGCGGTCGGGGAAGACCATCCTCATAGTCTCGAGGAAGACTTCGCGTTCGGAGTTGCCGTGGAAATCGTCGGCCACAAAAAAGCCGCCGCGCAGCAGATATTCGCGCAGTTCGGCGCACTGTTTCGCCGTGGGTCCCCATTCGCCCACCTGCACGGCATAGAGCCACGGCTGGTCGAACTCTTCGTCTTCATCCAGATTGACGGGCTGTTCCACCGAACGCACGCTGATGCGGCTCAGCCGCCGGAGCGCCTCCGAAAAATGGCGATCGGCGCGCGGATAGTCCTGAGTCCAGAGCGAGAGTCCCAGCCGCCAGTCGCCTTGAAAGCGCGGATAGTAGCCGTCATTTCTTCCGCCGCCGGGGAACATCATGCGGGCAAAGCTGAATTCGCCCCGCTCCTTGTAATCGGGCGGCGTTTCGAAGGACGAGTATTCCACGCCGGGGTATTGGCGAAAGGGTTTCTGGAAGGCGAAGAGCGACCCAAGGCCACCCAGCGCAATGATGATGATAAACATCCAGTGTGGGTTGCGAGCTGGCAATGTCGAGCGCCTGCACAGAGCATACCACCGGAACGAAGCGATGAATCTATATCAAATTCTGAGATTTCTGCGGCCCATGCAGAACCCTGTGGGATTCGATCTCATCGATTTTCTGGAACTCGCCTTCGCGGCGCTGGCGGTGGCGGCAATCCTGGGACGCCGTAAGAATGAGGCCGCCCTGCGATGGGTTGCGGAGCGGCCCCGGTGGGCGCTGAGCCTGCTCGCGGCGCTGCCGATCGTGCTTCGCCTGTGCCTGCTGCACAACCATCCTGTTCCCGTGCCAACGGTCTCCGACGATTTCAGCTACCTGCTGCTGGGCGATACCCTGCGGCACTTCCGCCTCGCGAACCCCGTGCATCCCATGCATCGGTTCTTCGAGACCGTTTTCGTGCTGCAGCAGCCCAGTTACAGTTCGATCTATCCGCTGGGCCAGGGCATTGTTTTGATCTTTGGATGGGCGGGCGTTCTGGCGTCCATAGGGATTCTCTGTGCGCTGGTCTATTGGATGCTGCGGGGATGGCTGACGCCGGCCTGGGCACTCGTCGGAGGGTTACTCGCCGTAATGCTGTTCGGCCCGCTGAATCAATGGACGAACAATTACTGGGGCGGCGCCGTGTCGGCGATAGCGGGTTGCCTGGTCTTTGGCGCCATCCCGCGAAAGAACTCGACTCTTTTAGGGCTCGGCCTCGGGCTGCAAATCCTGACAAGGCCTTTCGAGGCCGTGCTGCTGCTCGTGTGCGCAGCCCCCTTTGTATTTCGATGGCTGCGTTGGCGGGCACTCCTGGCGCTGGTTCCGGTGCTGGGCCTGACCCTGCTGCAAAACCACGCCGTCACCGGTGACTGGACCAAACTGCCTTACATGCTGAGCCGCGAGCAGTATGGCGTGCCGACGGCATTCACGTTCCAGAAGATGCCGGAACCGCATCGCCCGCTCACGCCCGAACAGAGGCTCGATTACCTCGCGCAAAAGGATGTCCACGATTCAAGCGGCGGCTACTGGCTGCGGTGGGCAGGCCGCCTGAAGTTTCTGCGGTTCTTTCTGCTGCCTCCCCTTTACATCGCTCTGCTTTACTTCGACAGACGCTTTCTATGGGCGGCTGGCTGCGTGCTTTTTTTCAGCCTGGGGACCAATATCTATCCGTATTTCTATCCGCACTACGTCGCGGCCGTCGCCTGTTTGATTCTGCTGATGGCCGTGGCCGGATTAAGGCGCGCGCCCCGCGTATTGCTGTCGCTGTGCGCGGCGCACTTCATCTTCTGGTATTCCGTGCATCTGCTGGGGAATCAGCCGGTGTTCGAGGCCACCGGTCCGTATGAGAGCTGGGACTACATCAACTTCGGCGATTCGGAGGGCCGCATCGCGATTGATCGAACGCTGGCGCAGGCGCCCGGGAAGCAACTGGTCTTCGTTCGCTACAGTCCGCGGCATCTGCTGCGCGAGTGGGTTCACAACGAAGCCGATATCGACGCGGCGCGAGTGGTCTGGGCGCTCGATCTGGGCGAGGACGAGGACGCCAGACTGAGGGCATACTATCCCCAGCGGACCGTGTGGATTGTGGAGCCCGATTCCGTGCCGCCCCGCCTGACAGCTGTGCCGACCAACGTTCCGACTAATGTGCCGGCCGCTTTGCCGACGCCTATTCCTTCTTATTCCCCAGCGCAATAACGAAATACTCGGCGGGACCGGGGCCAGGGTTCTTCCAGCTATGCTCCAGGTTCGATGCCACGTAAATGACGGAGCCCGCCGTCAAATGCGTGATTTTTCCTCCGAGGTTCGCGTCGAGCTGTCCGGAACGCAGCGTGAGCACCTCTTCATTGGGATGGTGATGCGCCGCGTGCGGCATCTGGCCTTCCGCGAGTTTCGTTAAATGAAGCTCAATCGGATAGCCCGAATGCGTCTGGCCATCGAAGACCGCGCGGCCTTCATTGAGACCGTTCTTCGTCATTGTCAGGTCTTCATACACCCACGCCTGCGCGGGCATCTGCTTGTCGCCCTTCTTCTCCTGCGCCTCAGCCGCACCGGCCAGAGCGGCGGGCAGCAGCATCGACAGGTCGCGGCGGGAATATTTCATGCCGATCAGAATATCAACTTCAGGCCAAACTGAATCTGGCGTGAACTGGTGACCGTGCTGGTGATCAGGCCCGCCGACGGACTAATGGCGCCATTCGTAAACACAATCGGATTCGGCGAGGCGAAGTTCGCATGGTTGACAACGTTGAAGCATTCGGCCCGAAATTGCAGATCGGTCCGCTCCCTCAATCGAAAGTTCTTGAACAGGGACAGATCGATATCGGCCAGTGACGGGCCGTAAAACGCGCCCCTGCCGAGATTTCCATATGTGCCCGCTGTGGGCAGAATAAACGCATTGGGATCGAAATACCGGCTCGGCGCGCCCAGTATTACCGGGCCGCTGAATGCCGGATTCAGCGAAGGCCGGTCCGGATTCCGGGTGTCCTGATCGGCGGACCGATTCGATCCCACCTGCGGGGTGAAGGGGAAGCCGCTCAGCAACGACGCGATGCCATTGATCTGAAATCCCATCGGCAGATCGTAGCGGACGGACAGGCTCGATTGGAACTTGGCATTGAGCGCCGAAGGTCCCCAGTCGCGATGCAGATCGTTGCGATCGAGGATCATCTGCGCCTGGTTATTGCCCTGAGCGCCCGTGAGCGCCGAGTTATTATCCAGACTCTTCGACCAGGTGAAATTCCCGCGGAACTGCAGGCCCCGGCTGAAGCGCCGCGAGATATCGGCCTGCAGCGAGTTGTAACTGCTGTTGCCTTCGCTGTACCAGAAGAAGCCGGCGGAGACATAGGGATTGGGCCGGGTACCGACGGGAATGTACTGCGCGCCCTGAGGCACAGTCCCGGTCCGGCACCCGGCGGGCGCAGTGCATATCTGTGCGGGAATGGTGTTGGGGTCCACGCTGACGAAGCCGTGATATCCGAACGATCCGACGTACGCAAGTCGCAGAGCGGTGTTTGAATCGAGCTGCCGCTCTATGCGCAGGCTCCACTCCTGAACGGTCGGCGTCTTCGCGTTCGCCTGCACACCCTGCGGTGCGAATATCGTGCAGGTCCCAGCCGGAACGCCGGGGCCGCAGGCAGGCAGCGGCTGCACACCCGGAGTAATCGGGAGCAATGACGGCAGCGAGCCCGTATAGGATGCCGCCCCGTTATAAGGCGGCAGCGAATTGATCAGAAACGCCAGATTGTCGATGAGCGAATAGTAAGTGCCGAAGCCCGCGCGAACCGAGGTCTTTCCATTTCCCGAAACATCCCAGGCCAGCGCGACCCGAGGTCCAAAGAGCTTCTTGGCATTATTCTCGGTAAAGACGGAGTTCCCAACACGCGGAGCAGTGACCAGAACTCCCTGGCTGTCGGTCACGTAGTTCGATGCGCGCCCTGCGACTTCATTCCATCCGTTGGTGAATTCATGGCGCAGTCCGAGTTCCAGGGTCACGTTGTGACGCAGCCGGATTTTATCCTGCACATACCACGCGGCGAAGATACTCCGCCAGCCGAGTTCGGTGGGCGATGGAACCACCTGGAACGTTGTCACCGTCCCCTGGAGAAAGGTCTGCAGGCTCGCGAAACTGGCCTGGCCCAGGCGTCGCGACGCCGTATTTTCGTTATCCTGCACGCGCTGAATCCAGAAGCCCGCACTGATCTGATGGTTGCCCCTTTCGACTTCGAAATTGTTCGTAAGCGTGAACAAATTCCGTCGGTTCCACACATCGGCGGCATTATTAGGTCCGGCCGACGTGATAGCTGCGATGCCCGTGGTGGTGGCGCCTCCGCCAATGACGATGCCGCCCGGCCCGCCGCCCTTTACGAAATCGAGGCTCGGGTCGAACGTCGTCAGCGGAAACGAATCGTAATTAAATCCGGCCCGTGAGAACCCGGCGCGAAACGTATTCACTACGCGCGGCGAAAAGATATGAGTTTCCTGAATGCTCGCAACCTGGTTTCGCAGCGTCAAATACGAACCGAACAGGGGGTCCGCCAGGGGGATGAGGCTGTTGCCATCGTCGATGGTGTATGCGGCTGAAAGGGTGTCCCGCTGACTGATGATATAGTCGCCGCGGCCAGTGGCGAAATCCTCATGGATGTGCTGGCGCGGGTTGTTATAAGAGAGCGCCGTGCCGCCGCCAAGGTCTGGTCCGTTGGCAAGAGGCCAGAACGCCATGTACTTCAGCATGGCCGGGTTGGCCGTGACGCCCGGAAGAATGCCGAGGCGCGTCTGCGCATTCGGAACCACGCTCACGTTGCTGACAGCAAGAGACTGACGGAAACCCTCGTAGTTACCGAAGAGGAAGAGACGGTCCTTCTTAATGGGGCCGCCGACAGCGCCGCCAAACTGATTGCGCCGGAACGGTGGAGCGGAGCCTTGATCGAAGAAGTTGCGCGCATCGAGAACGTTGTTGCGGAGGAACTCGAAAAGAGATCCGTGCGGCACGTTGCCGCCCGATTGCGTGACAACCGTGACCTGCGCGCCGGAGCGCTTGCCATACTCGGCCGAATAGGTGTCGGTGAGAACGTTGAATTCACGCACGGCGTCTATACCAAGCAGTTCTCCGCTGACGCCGCCCGGAGTGTTCGCGAGCTGGCTGGTGCCCGTGTATTCGATGCCGTTGAGCAGAAAGAGATTGTCTGAAGGGCGCCGTCCCGCGACTGTAAATGTGTTGCCATTGCTGGTGCTCGTCTGCGGGCTCTTCAGCCCGTAGCTGATGGCGCCGGGGTTCAGCGTGATCAGGTTGTCGAAGCTGCGCCCATTGAGCGGCAGATCTTTCACCTCGCCCGACCCGACTACGCCCGACGAAGAAGCGGTGCTGGTGTCGATGAGCGGGATATCCTCGGAAACCGTAATCTGCTGGGCGATTTCGCCCAGGTCGAGCTGCAGGTTCACCTCAGCTTCCTGACCGACGTTCAGATTGATGCCCGTACGGATAACACCCCGAAAGCCCGTTTTCTTCGCCTCGAGTTGCTGAGGGCCGAGGGGCAGAGACGAGATCTGATAGCTGCCGGAATCGTTGGTCACGGCAGTTCGCACCGCTGACGTCTCGAGGCTCTTGACCGTGATGGTGACGCCGTTCAGGGGGCTGCCCGTGGCATCCGTGACGTTGCCGGAAATTGTGGCCGAGGTTTGGGCAAAGACGCCTGGGGCTGAGATCGCGAGAGCGATCAGAGTTCGGACGGTAAGACCTGAAATGTGCCGCATAAGATCGATTCTATCCGGGCGGTAAGGATGAAAGATTTCCAAGGAGGGGGCCGCCAGCGCCAAAGACCGGTATGTCAGGCCAGAGCCCCGGACACGATGGTCTGCGCCTCAGACACAATTTCGGCCAGATGGGCCTCGCTGCGCAGACTTTCCGCATAGAGCTTGTAAATACTCTCGGTACCTGAGGGCCGCGCCGCAAACCAGCCGGCGTCGGTCGCGACTTTGAGCCCTCCAATCGGAGCGCCATTGCCCGGAGCCCTGGTGAGCCTGGCCGTGATTTTATCGCCTGCCAGGGAGTCCGCCTTGACGGCCTCCGGGGTTAGCTTCTTGAACGCCTCTTTCTGGGCGGGAGTCGCGGGCGCGTCGATGCGCGTGTAGTAAGAAGTCCCAAAACGCTCCGTCAGAGACCGGTAGTGTTCGCCCGGATCTTTCCCCGTGACCGCGGTGATCTCCGCCGCGAGCAGGCCCAGGATCAACCCGTCTTTATCGGTTGTCCAGGCGGTGCCATCGCGCCGCAGAAAACTGGCGCCGGCGCTTTCTTCGCCACCAAAACAGCAGGACCCGTCGAAGAGCCTCGGTGCAAACCACTTAAAGCCCACAGGCACTTCCCACAACGTGCGGCCAACGTCTGCCACCACCTTATCGATGACGCTGCTGCTGACCAGCGTCTTGCCTACAACCGCGTGTGCGGGCCATCCCGGCCGGTGCGTCGGCAAATACCCGATTGCCACGGCGAGGTAGTGATTGGGATTCAACAGTCCTGCCGACCGCGTCACAATGCCATGGCGATCCGCATCGGGATCGTTTCCCCAGGCGATGTCAAAATCGTCCTTGAGCGCCACCAGACTCTCCATCGCGTAAGGGCTCGAGCAATCCATGCGGATCTTGCCGTCGTGGTCGACCGTCATGAATCCGAACTGCGGATCGAGGTTCGGATTGACCACCTTCAGGTTCAATTTATACCGTTCCGCGATGGGCTCCCAGAAGGGCAGGGAAGCGCCTCCCAGCGGATCCACGCCGATGCGCAGGCCACCGGCGCGGATGGCATCCATATCGATGACGTTGATCAGATCGTCGACATAAGGCTGAACCGAATCGCGCTCATGCGTGGTCGCGGCTTTCATGGCCGATTCGAACGGGATCCGTTTCACCCCCGCGTTGCCCTTCGACAGAAATTCGTTGGCGCGGTCCTGGATGACGTTGGTGACGTTCGTATCGGCAGGTCCGCCACTCGGCGGATTGTATTTGAATCCCCCATCCTGCGGTGGATTATGCGAGGGCGTGATCACAATGCCATCGGCAAACCCATCGGTGCGATCCCGGTTATAAGTCAGGATCGCGTGG
>JBDUBZ010000367.1:0-4066 GCA_040003745.1 Terriglobia bacterium | reverse complement strand
GCGAAAACTAACGCCGCGAAGCTAAGCGCAATTCGAACAAGCATCCCTAAAACCCTCCAGCACCATGTCCGCTCAACGCCGCCTCGGCCCCGCGCCGCACATCCTCAGCCGGCTTTCCGGCGAGGGCCGCCCGGAACTCCCTGTTCGCCCCGGCGCGGTCCCCGTGCTGCAGTAACGCCATTCCGAAGTGATAATGGAAAGTTTCGTTCTCCGGGTACTTTTCCGTTAGTCCGCCGAACATCTGAAGCGCGCTGTCGTTCTGCCCTTTCCTCAGGTACACCCAACCCAGGGTGTCTGCATAGTGCGGCTCGTTTGCATCCAGCCGGACCGCTTTCTGCGCCAGCGGCAGAGCCTCATCCGCGCTGCCGCTGGTCTCGACAATCAGATAAGCCGTGTTACTGAGCAGCGCCGCATCGTCAGGCCTCAGCTTTAACGCCTGTCTGAAAAGATCGAGCGACTCCCGATTGCGCCCGGAACCCGCCAGCAGTGTCGCCAGTTGCGCCATGGCATTCGGATCCTGCGGGGCCGCTGCTCTTGCCTTCTGAACCCAGGCGATCGCCGCCGGATAATCCTTCTTCAGAAGATAGACGTTTCCCATCGCCAGCATCATCTGCCCGGATGCCGGAGCCGCCGCCAGAATTCGCTGGTATTGCTCGATCGCCAGATCGTATCTGCCCATGCGCACCGCTGTCTCAGCCAGGACCAGGCGCACAGGCAGAGCATCGGGCTTCTTCTGAACCTCCGCCTGAAGAAACGAGATCGCCTGGTCGCTCTGCTTCGACGCCATCAGCGTCGCCACCACACCCGAGATCGCCTGGGCATCTCCTGGGTTTTCCGCTGCCAGCCGGCGAAAGCCTTTCTCAGCCTCACCGAGCTTTTTCTCGTTGAGGTCGAGCGCGGCTGTTTGCAGAAGTACCTCCCGGTTGCCGGGCGCGGCCTGCGCCAGATTCCTCAACTCTGTCCGTGCATCGGCATTCCGGTCGAGGTGCATCAGGCAAACCGCCCGCAACAGCCGGATCTGAGGCAGCCCAGGGTCAATCGCCAGAATCTCATCGGCATACTGGAATGCCGCCTTATAATCTCCGCGCGCCTGCTCCATTTCGGCGAGGGCGATGCGGGGCGGAAGAAAGCCGGCGCGCCTGCGAGTTGCATCGATGAACTGCAGCCGGGCGCCTTCCCGATCTCCTTTTGTAAGCAGCGCTCTGCCCAGGTTGAAGTGCAGATTCGCGTCGCCGGGATTCTTCGCGGTCAGTGTTTCGAGGAGTGTCACACCCTTCGCCACGCCATCCGGCTGGCCGCCCGAAACCAGCAGTTCAGCCTTCACCATCTGCGCTGCTTCATCGGCGGGCTTGATCGTGAGGATTTCGTCGATCGCCTTCCGCGCGGGCCCGGGCTTCCCCTGGGCAAGCCAGACGTTCGCGATCCGCTTCAGGTATTCGGCCCGGTCGCCCGGATGCGTCCGGCTGCCCTCGTCAAACTGCGCCAAAGCCGGGTCCCACCGGCGAAGTTTCGCGTAGAATTCACCCACCTGAAGATGCGCCTGCGGGAACGCGGCGGAGTTCCCGGTCAGATGCTGAAGAGCGCTCTGCATTTCGCCCTCATTTCCGGCATCCGCATAGAATGCCGCCAGCCGCAGATAACTGCCGGCATCGGAAGGATTGTTCGCAACCCGCAATCGCGCGATCTTCTCCGCATCCGGCCGCCGGCCACTCCTCGCGTAGTAACTGAAGAGCAGATCGTAAATGGGCCCGAAAGTCTTTTCCTTCGCAATCAATCGGTACGCCAGCTCTTCCGCGTCTTTAGGCTGCCCATCCGCCAGCAGCACCTCGGTCCAGCCCAGAATGACGGGGGATTGCAGAGCTTTTACCTCATTGGCCGCCCTGTAGAGATCCTCTGCCTCTTTGTATTTTTTATCGGTCGCGGCGAGGTTCGCCTTCAGGCGCAATCCGTCGTAAGATCGCTGGTTTCGCACGAGCAACTGCGCGCTGAGACTCGCCAGCCGGTCGTGCAGGACCTGCGGCCGGCGTTTGTCCGCCAGATATCCGGCGAACGTCAGATCGGCGAATGTGATGGCGATATCGTCACGGTTGGGCAGAAGTTCAGCGGCCCGCGACAGTTGTTGATAAGCGTCCTGCGTTTGCCCAAGGTGAAGCAGCGCCAGGCTGAGCTGGTAACAGGCTTCACCGTTGTCAACGTCGGACGCCAGAGCCTTGCGATAGTTGATAGCCGCTTCTTCGTACTTGCCGCCGGCCGCGAATCCCTTACCACGGTCGACGTAAAACTGCGGACCGTGGCTGCACGCTCCGGCGGTCAGAATGAGCGCCAGCGCGGCCGGCCACCAATACCTTGTCGCGCCGGTGATCACGTGGCGTTGTTTCGCTTCGGTTTGATAACGCGGATCGCGATCAGCAGCGACAAAACACCTCCGAGCGCCGCGTAATAAACGGGCTCCGGTTCCAGATTCGCATCGCGTCCGGGGCCCGGCACAAAGGTTCCTCCATCGATAGAAATTTCGCTGGAAATCTGAAACGAACTACTGACCAGCCAGGTACCGTTGCCATTATGCGCGACACTCGTGACACCCAGGCTGTCCTTCGCGGGGTTCAATTTTGCTTCAATCGTGTGCGTACCGGTCGGCCCGGTAAACGCACCTGTCAGATCGAAAAACGTGATCTGGCTGTTGAACGTTCCGGATTGGGCCAGTGCTGTCTTATCGAAATAAGTAATGTTGACCTGGCCGCTCAGCACCAGCGGGCTGATGAAGGCTCCGGGGTTACCCAAGTTGTTGCTGAACAGGTTCGCCGTCAGCTTCGCATTGGATCTCGTAAGCTCATCCGGCCCGGCGATGGCAGTCTCAATAACCTGGAAGTTCCCGATGGAAATATTCCCCAGGCAAACCACGGAAACGCAGGTATCCGCGAGCTTATAGACGCCATCGACAGGCGGCAGAAACGGATTGTTCTGAATGAGATCCGCAAACAGACCTGGAGCGCACAAAAGCAGCGCCGCCGCCGAGCAGATTCTGAGACTCCTCCGAGTGATCGAATATCGCATCAAATTTTTCCTCCGCCTCAGATAGTTTGACTTTTCATCCAGGGCTTTGGGTCAGTATACAGCGTTCTGCCGGCCCCATTGGCAGCGACCCTGAAATATTGATTCAATTGATAACGTAATACTGTGACTGCCCCCGAGATCCTTTGTTCACTCACTAAAATCGGCATCGTGCCGGTGGTGCGCACATCGAGCGCCGAATCCGCCATCCGGTCCATTGAGGCAATCAATCGCGGAGGTATCGCGGCGGCCGAGATCACCATGACCGTCCCGGGCGCGCTGCGAGCGCTGGAGAAGATCGCCGACCAGTTCGGCGACAGGATTCTGCTCGGCGCAGGCACGGTCCTCGACCCCGAAACGGCACGCGCCTGCATGCTTGCCGGGGCCCAGTTTTTCGTCACACCGACCCTCAAGCTCTCGACTATTGAAATGGTGCGGCGCTATTCAAAGGTCATCTGTGTTGGCGCGCTGACTCCGACTGAAATTCTCACCGCTTGGGAAGCGGGCGCCGATGTCGTCAAAATCTTTCCGGCCAGCGCGATGGGCGGGCCCAGTTACATCAAGTCGCTTAAAGGCCCTCTGCCGCACATCCAGATGATTCCCACCGGCGGAGTGAACCTCGAAACGGCCGGCCCCTTTCTCAAAGCCGGAGCCTGCGCCGTCGCCGTGGGCGGCGAACTGGTCGACGCGAAGTTGATTGAAGCAGGCCGATACGATGAAATGGAGGCGCGCGCTCGCCAGTACCTGGACGTGATCGCCAAAGCCCGCGCAGCATAGAATAAAGCCCGCATAATTTATGGATGAAATCGAGATCCGCCACAACATCCCGCACCATCGCTTCGAAGCCGGCACGCCGCCCGAACTTGCGAAGCTCGATTACCGGATCGACGCCAACACGGTCGCGCTTTATCACACCGAAGTTCCGCGGAATCTTCAGAGAGCCGGTCTCGGCGGCAAGCTGGCGCACGCGGCACTGGAATGGGCTCGCGATGCCGGCCTCAAAGTCATTCCCAGC
>JBDUBZ010000366.1:0-4072 GCA_040003745.1 Terriglobia bacterium | reverse complement strand
ACGTTAAAGCTCCAATTGACCGGCGATAGGCTGAGCATGGAAACTACGCGTTTCGACGGTGATCAGTCGGCATTTCACGAAACTTTGAATTTCAAGCTTGATGGGTCGGAAACGAAGAGCACGGGCGACGGAAACGCTTCGGTGACCGGGAAGGCCCGCTGGGACGTCGCAAAGCTTGTGGTCGAGACTGTGCGGAGCATAAATGGCTCGACAGTTACCACGCTTTATACTTACGCGCTGAATCCTTCCGGGACTGAGATGACAATTGATAAGACTTTGACCGTGCAGCACGGGTACACGGGCCAGGACGCTCCCACCACGGGTCGTGGCAAAGATGTGTTCACCCGGGTCGCTAAGTAGATCGTTAATAACGGAAGACCATCCGCGATCACTCGCCAGGCGGGTGGCCTGGCAAAACCCGCAATTCTGGCGCGCGATCAGCGTTGCGGCGTGTAACCGAGCCAGACGTATTCGAGTGCCTGAGGCAGAGAATTGTTGATCACCTTCCTCTGCGTGTGGCCCGCACCTTTTGAAAAGACGAACTGATAGGCGTAGCCTTTATCCTTCAGGATTTTTGCGAGGCGGGAGTTGGCGATGACCCAGTTGCGGCGGTCTTCGGATGGCGTTTTGGAACCGTTGTCGTTCTCGGAAACCTGGAGCCAGATCCGAAATGGCTTTTTTTCGCCTGCCGGGAAGAGATGCTCAATGTATTCGTAAGCGCCGAGCGGAGCTTCCGGGCCGTTGCGGAGGTTGACGAACGTTCCGGAATAGCTGAGGACACGGTGATAGAGATCGGGGCGGAACCAGGCCATGGTCAGCGCGGCGGCTCCCCCCGAACTGCCACCCAGCGTCATCCGGGCATCGGGATTTTTGGAGAGCTTCATGTTCGCTTCCTTCTCGGCGCGCGGCAGCACTTCCGCTTCCACGAATTCAGCGTATTTGGATGAAACAGTGTCGTATTCGAGACTGCGTTCGGCGCCGCCGTTGTCGATCATGACGGCGGCCATGGCGGGCAGGCGCTGGTCATAGATCATGTTGTCGAGGATGGTCGGCAGGTTATATCGCATGCCATAGGCGTCAGCAGCAACAATGACCGGAATTTCAGTACCCGCGACATAGCCCGCCGGAACATAGACGCAGACGTGGCGCTGAAACCCACCGCTCGCGCCTGGGTAGAACTTGCTTTCCGAGGAGTTCATTACGAACTCGATTACCTTGCCTTCGGGAACGCCGATACGCTTCGCAAGTTCGGGCGCGGTGGGGTATGCAGGCCCATGGGAGTAGTCGCCATTGGCGAGGTTCTGTCCCCAGGCGGAGAGGTCCATCAGCCTCGCCATTTCGGCGACATCGGCGGCGGATTGCGGTGCGGGCGCCCGACGGGTGGCCGGCCCGCGGCCCCGTCCCCCTCCCTGATTAGCGGCGTTTGCTGGCGGGGCTGCAGGCGGCGCTATGCAGGGGACGGATGGCACCTGGGCGAACGCAGACGGAATGAGCAACAGAGAGGGGATCAAAAAGAGGATCAATGGTTTCATGGCTTCGGGAGACCTTTCGGGCTTCAATTACTTTACAGGAGTTCCGGCTCGCGCGGGGAGCTGAGAGGTCAAAACTGAATGGTTCGCCCGTCAGGGAAGGAGATTTTTAGGCGATACATCTTTCAAAGCGTAGTTTGTCACCGGCCGGATAGCCATGATGGGTGTGGTGCCGCCTGGGGTACTTTCAGGTTTCGGGACGAACACCGCGAGCGTGCGAAGCGCTTTACCTGTGCCCAATCGGGGCGGCGGCGGTTTAAAATTTTCTGACGCGGCGCATCATTTAAGAACGAGACTGCCAAAGGCCGTCGGGATGTGAAAGGTTTTGGCGCCAGTCGGGCGCCACGCGATGTAAGTTCTGTTCGGCTCCGGCCCTTCGATGCGGTAGAGTCCGATTCTCAGCTCATCGCCCGCTTTGGGAGCCTTTATATCCAGGCTCTGGAACGGAATACACATCTCCCCATACCAAATCTTTTTCTGGGGATCGATGCGCCCGCGAACGGTAAATCCGGACTGCCACTCAACGGCCTTTTGCTCGGATTTCGGATCGTCCTGATCGATATCGAGGTCGACATATTCGCCCTGCGGAGAAACCTGAAACTCCTTATAACGCGATATTCGCAGATAATCGGACCCAATAAACGCCTCGGCGACATCCCAGTTCCAGAGGCGGCCGGTTTCTTCAGTGGTAACGGGATTGGGTTTGAGATTGAGCCGTTCATAGGGACAGATGAACAGCAAATAGAGGTTTTTTTTCGTCCAGCGGGAACGAATTTCTGTGGGCGGCAGAGAGACCGCTTCTCCAAAAAAACTTTTCGAGGCCCGAACCCCAGGAATACCAATCCAATCCGGCGACTGAGGATCGGCTTCCAGGACCCAGTCCTTCGGAGCGCCGACGCTGATTATTACATTAGTAGGATCTTCGGGCTCAGGAGTGGCTGCCTGCAAGAGGGCGAACATGAGGGCCAAAGTCAGCATTCCGTTGTGCTTATTGTGGACTAAACAAACCAAATAATGGTGAAGATGTTGTAATCTACGTCACCCGAGAGGTACTTCCGTGAGAAAGTAAGAGTGGAGCTATCTGCGTGATTTCGGTACACAGCGGGCATTTCAGGGTTCGCCTGCTTTCAAAAGCAATCGTTCTGGCCACTGCACTTAGCGGGCTGACTGCCAGCGCCGCATGGCGTGCGAGTGGTCCCTATGGAGGAGACGCGGAGTTGGTGCGCGTGGTTGCGGGCGTGCCGGGCCGGGTGATTGCGGGCACGCGAAATGGCCTGATTTTCCTTTCCGATAACGGGGGCGCGGCTTGGCGGAACCTTGGCTTCCCCGCGCAGTTCTCGGGGGTTCTGCATGCACTCGAAGTGGATCCGCGTTCGCCCGGCACTTGGTTTGTGGGTATCGGAGGCGAAAATTCCTGGGTGAACGGCGTCTATAAGACGTGCGATTCGGGTCAGTCGTGGAGCTTGCTGCCGGCGACAAAGGGCCTTTCGGTCTGGTCGTTAGCGCTTTGGCCGGAAAATCCGGACGTGATCGCGGCGGGTACGGGCACCGGAGTCTTTTTGAGCCGCAACGCCGGTGAAAAATGGGCTCGTATTTCTCCCGAAGGTAACACCGACCTGAAGCCTGTAGTGTCGCTGGCTTTTCATCCGGCCGACAGCCGGATTCTTTATGCGGGGACAACGCACCTTCCCTGGCGCACGACAGACGGCGGGGCTAACTGGGAGTCGATTCATGAGGGCATGATCGACGATTCCGACGTTTTCAGCATTCAGGTGGATCCGTTCAATCCGGACAGAGTTTTGGCGAGCGCCTGCAGCGGGGTTTACCAGAGCTCGAATCAGGCGGCGTTGTGGCGTCGCCTCGAAACGCCAAAAGGCGCCTTTCGCACGCACTTTGTGGCGTTTAACCCCAAGCATACGGATACGATATTCGCCGGGACGACGGAAGGCCTTCTGAAGTCGCTGGACGGTGGCGCGAACTGGCGGATCGTGAGCACGGAATCGGTGAAGTCCATCGCTTTCGATCCCGCGGTCCCGGGACGGATTTTCTTTGCTTCGCCGACGGGCGGGTTGCTACTCAGCACGGATGGCGGGAACACTCTGAGAACGGTCAACGTCGGTTTCACCAACCGGAACTTCACTACACTTACGGGTTCCGGCAATCAGCTTTATTCCTCCAGTGTCTATGAGCCGTCGGCTGGTATCTTCCGGACAGATAGCATGGGCCTGCGGTGGGTTCATGGCCCGGGGCCGACAAGCGATCAGCTTCTGTTGCTGACGGTGGCGCCCGACAATGCGCTGCATCTTTTTGCGGCTGGTTATCACAGCCTGAGTGAATCGAAAGATGGCGGCAAAACCTGGATCGTCCGAAAAGGTCCCCCGGGCGGAACGCGGCTGACAGCGCTGATGGCGCTGAAGACGAACGTGCTGCTGGCGGGAACCGACGCGGGGGTCTTTCGCAGCGCCGACGGCGGCGGGGCGTGGACGAAATCTTCCAGTACGGTAGTGGAATCGCTCCATGGTGGAAACGGCTGGATCGCGGCG
>JBDUBZ010000365.1:0-4089 GCA_040003745.1 Terriglobia bacterium | reverse complement strand
GGGACTTGTTGCCTGCAAAGTGGATGGTCTCGAGGTACTCCTCGCCAGGGTGATGCGGCGGAGGATGAGAACAGCCAAGCAGCGTGAGCGCGGCGACAGCGTGCGCTGACGCCGCGTGGTGCAGTCTGAACACTGTCACCTGCGACAACGATGTCCTGCGGAACGGCCTGGGTGAGCAAGTACGCACGGACCGAAGGCGGTGAGCTCCAGATGGTGGATGCGCATCTCACCGCGCGTGCGGTCGAACTGTTCCACCAGCGCCGCCGGAAATAGTTCTGAAAGCGTCCGGCCCACGGCATCTTCGCGGCCGATGCCGCTCAGCCGCTCCATCTGCGTGTTCCAGCTTTCCACCCGGTCGTCGAGCCCCACGGCCAGAATGCCGACGTTGATCGATTCGACGATGTTCTCGCTGAACTCCTTCAGCCGTTCGTACTCCCCGGCCTTCTGGCGCAGTGAGGTATACAGGTTCGCGTTCTCGATGGCGATTCCCACGTAGTTGGCGAGCGTCAGCAGCAGTTCCACGTCGTCGCTCGAAAGGAACTCGCCCGTCTCCGTGCGGCTGACGCCCAGAAAGGCAATGGTCCGGCCACGCACCGTACACGGCAGGTAATAATTCAGGTCGAGATCCGCAATAGAGTGGCGGATGGATTCGGGCCAGCTGCGCGCCACCGCGTCCAGGTGATAACGGGTCCGTTCGAAGAAGAGATACGGGCCGTCGAGCGGCCAGTCGAGGTAGCTCAGATCGAGTGCCTGACCGTCTTCGAGCGGCCGCGCGGTAGAGCCCATCGATTTACAAAGATGCCAGCCCTTCCGCCGATCCGGATCCGTTTCGGCGTCTCCAGTTCCGCACCCATCGGCGATAAAAAACGCCACATGCCGGATGGAAAGCGTCTGCATGAGCCTGTCGGCCACAGATTGCAGCATCGGATCGAGGTCGGTTTCCGCGTTCAGCTCGCGCGCGAATTCGATCAGCGTGAGGCGATAGTTGTAACGATCCCGGTAAAAGTAGCGGTCGAGCTTCTCCTGAATCCAGTTGCGAATAGGCTGGAAGAGGAACGTCGCCACCAGCATCACGATGATGATGTAAATGTTGTCCAGGTCTTTGTAACTCTTTTTGACCTGGCTGCCGACTGAAAAGACGATGCCGTAGAACGCGGTCAGAATACAAAGCGTGGCAAGGGTGTAGGCATAGCCACGGCGGAAGATCACGTCCACATCCATCAGCCGGTAGCGCACGATTGAATAAGCGATGGTGAGCGGAATCAGCGGCAGCGTGATCACGGCATAGTTCAGATAAGGGCTGAACCGGGCGTCGAAAACGAAGGGGATCGCATAAAGAATTCCGAAGGGCGCGAACCCGAAGAGCATCCCGTTGCGCAGCCACTTCAATTGCTGCCGGATGATGGGGTCTTCCGCCTTCCGGTAGCCGTTTTGCAGCACGAAGCCGCTCGCTATGTAGGCCGCCGTCAGCAGACCCATCCAGGAGCGGTCGAGCGCATACCGCACCTCGACCAGCGAATAGAGGGGAGACTGGAGCACTCCTATCGCGAAAGCGGCGGCCACCATTGTGAAAACAAGACCGGGAATATAAATCGCGACGCCCATCCAGCGGCGGTACCACGCTCTCGGCTCCGGAAAGATCAGCGTGAAATGCAGGAACAGAACCGGCGCCAGCCAGCCCGCAATCACGTTTCCCCAGTAAATGATCTGATCGAACGCGTTCAGCTTCCCGGTGTAGTGGAAGGTGCAGAAGATGAACGAGACCAGACAGAAAATGTAGAAATGGCGGGCCTTGTTGGCGCTACCCCGGCGGAAATAGATAAACAGCCCGATCGCGAGATAGCAAATTCCGACAATATATTGATAGGAATAAGCTACGCCGCGGGCGGCTTCGCCGATGATGACTGGCGTGCTGACATCCACGCCTCCCCGCCTCACCACATAAACAACCTTCTTCCAGGCGCCAAAAGAGGCCAGGCGCCGGGGCACATCCTCTGTATTGCCGATGGGAGAATCCTGAATGGTTTTGACGATATCGTTTTCCCGTATCCCGGCGCGGTCGGCCGGTCCGTTGGGAATGACCTTAACAGCCACAACCTGATGGCCGCGGTCGCGCCAGACGGCGCCATCGTCGGGCAGCGGGAAGCGATGCAACTGCTGATAGCTCAGCGCCGCACAAATCGCGGCAGCGATTGTGAGAACCGTCAACAGGGCGGTCGAAAGTTGGAATTTAAGTTCCTGAAGCATCCTGACGCGGGTGGTTTAGCCAACCTCGGGTACTCGCTACGTTTTCATAGTAACTGCAGTTTCACTGCCAGTATTCGGCCTGCCGAAAGGCCCGCAACCAACTGAAAACAAATATGTTTCCAAATGGACTGGATTCCCCCGATTCCATTTTTGGAATCTAACGGGCCAGAAGTACTGAGAACCGGTATCTCCCGGAGGAGGCCTCAGATATGCGCCAGCGGACGCTGCGCCCGGATCCACGCTACAGCTTCAGGCGGCACGGTCATGGTCGAGAGCCGGCTTTGCCGCACCAGCGCCCAATCCCCGAACTGCCCGCTCTCTTTGATCTCTTTCAGAGTAAGCGGCGGATCGATCCGGCCTCGATATCGAAGAACAGCCACCGCCAGCTTCGCATCGCCCGGGTCGGGATAAGCATCGGAAACGACATCGGCCACGCCGACCAGGGCTGGGTTTCCCATACTGTGGTAAATCAAAACGCGGTCGCCCTTTTTCATTTCACGAATCGCGCGCACCGCCGCGGCGTTCCTGACCCCGTCCCAAACGGTCTCCCCATCGCGCTCGAATTGTTCTATGGAATAGGTCTCGGGGTCTGTTTTAGCCAGAAAATAGTGTTTTTGGTCTGCCATCGCGGGCTTTTCCATAAGAGAGGTATACCACTCTATTAAGAGAAGTATATTCATTTGGTTGCCGTCACTTTGATACGATTGCAATAGCGCCATGAAGTCCCTCCGAGGCATCGTCCCCGCCCTGATTTTGCCAGCCGTGATTATGGCCGTGGCAGTCTGCGCGGCCCAGACGGAGAGTAAATCCGCGCCTCCACCGGCCGCGGTCCCTGCGCCGTCTGCGGCGGGATCACCGGCCGCCCCGGAACCGACAGCTGGGAAATACGTCATTGGCCCCCTCGACGTTCTCGAAATTAAGGTCTGGCATAACCCCGATCTCACAGGATTTTTCCCCGTTCGTCCGGATGGGTTCATCTCTATGCCCCTGATTGGTGAATTTAAAGCCGATGGGTTGACGGTGGCTGAACTGACGAGCCTCGTGAAGGAAAAATTATCGGCTCAGATCAACGATCCCGACGTCAATATTCAGCCTTCGCGAACCAACAGCAAGAAGATTTTCATCCTCGGCCAGTGCAACCGGCAGGGCGAAATGCCTCTGATGGGTGAGATGAAGGTTCTCGACGCGATTTCCAATTGTGGTGGATTCAAGGATTTCGCCAATCCCAAAAAGATCTACGTTCTGCGCGGAACCCAGCGCTTTCCTTTCAACTACAACGACGTCAGCAAGGGAAAACGCATGGAGCAGAACATCGTCCTCCAGAGCGGGGATTACATCATCGTTCCCGAATGATGCGTCACTCAGCAGACCTTCGCGGGCCGCTGCGCGGTGGGGCCCCGGATGTGAGCGGCAGCAAATCACGAGTGGAAAATGACAGCGACAACTAACTACACGGCCGTCTCGCGGCGCGCGCTCGATCTCGAGGATTATATCGATGTCGCGAGGCGGCACGCTGTCTGGATCGCCGGACCCACCTTTTTGGGTCTCATCGTCTCGATATGCGTCGCGTTCCTGCAGCCCAACGTCTACGAATCCTCGGCGATGATGCAGATCGCACCGGCGCAGATCTCGGATGAACTCGTGAAGACCACCGTAAATCAGGTTCTTTACGACCGTATCCAGCAGCTGAACGGAGCCATCACAAGCCGCACGACTTTGTCGGCGATTATTCAGGACCCGCACCTTTTGCTTTATCCGTCCGAACGCGCGAGCAAGCCCATAGAAGACGTCATCGAGATCATGCGCCGGGCCGTCAAAATCACTATTAACAACAATGATCCG
>JBDUBZ010000364.1:0-4090 GCA_040003745.1 Terriglobia bacterium | reverse complement strand
GATCTGGTTCCTCTCGCCCACCGGTACTGTCGTGTATTCATACCGCACACCCAGATTGAGGGTAAAATTCGGGCGAAGCCGCCATGCATCCTGAGCATATAGATACGTGTTGTATTGATCGCCGTAGTAAACGGGATTTCCGAGGCTTCGCTGAGCACTTGTGTCTGGCGTCTGGTCTCGAAGGAAACCTTCGAGGGTGCTGTAGTCGTAGTCGCCACGCGAGCGCTGCGTGAAGGTTTGCGGGGAAATCGATCTCCGGCCGTCGTAACCCATCTGGAAAGTATGCGCGCCCTTCACCCAGGTGACATTGTCGGTCAGCTGGTAGGTATTCTGAATGGTGGTTTGCGGACCATTCGGATCGGGACCGATGTTGACGCCACCCAGATCGTCGAGTGTGATGTTTGGAAAAGCGTCAAGGCCCGCATACTTAAAGTTGCCCGCATCCACAGGCTGGTTGAAGCGGTTGTAACCAAGACGCAGCTCGTTGGTCAGCGTCGGGGAAAAATTGTGGTACTCGGCGAGCGAGGCGACGTGATAGACGTTGTTTGAGAAAGTAAAAAATGACGGCAGAGACGCCTGAACATCAACCTGTGAAAGTCTGTTATAGATGTATCTGCCGCGCAACTGATCTTTGTCCGAAATGTTATAGTCGAACGTCTCAACCGTCGACTGGTTGTTCTGATAATTGGGCGAAATCACCTGAAGGTCGCCAATAGGAATCGAGGTGTTGCCTATCGTTAGCGGCTGCTCATTGGCATTCACGGCTGGGGGAAGATACTGCTTGAGAATTCCAAGATTGGGCGCGCTCAACCCCGAGATTCCGGAGAGCGCGGCGTAACCTGCGGCAGTCGGCGCTAAGAGGGACGCGGGGGTGGCCGACGCGCCGACGGGATTGTATTCGTACAACCCAAAAAAGAACAGCTTGTTCTTGATAACCGGACCGCCGATCGAACCTCCAAAGCGATTGTTATCGGATCGGGGGTTGGATGGCGTCACACCAGCCGAAATGGCTTGATTCTGCACCACCTGATCGATAGCGTTCAGATTTCGGTTCTGCATGTATTCGTAAGCGGTGCCGTGGAAGGCATTGGTGCCGCTCTTGAGAATGGTATTGAACTGGCCCCCGGAAGAGTGGCCGTACTGGGCGCCTTGCTGATTCTGCAGAATGGTGAATTCGGCGACTGCGTCGTTGGGCATCGTGCGAATCAGCGAACCCGTTACGGTCTTGTTATTCGCGTCCACGCCTTCGATCATGAAGTTGTTATTGCGAGGGCGCTGACCGCCCACCGAAGGACCTTCTCCCGCGCCGATTCCACCATTGCTCGAAACACCCGCCCCAAGCAATGAAAGATTCGCCACGCCCAGGCCGATTCCGCTCACGGGCAGATCTCGCACCATCTGGGTATCAAACGTTGTCTGAATCGTAGCCGTAGTGGTATCGATAATGGCAGCGGATTCGGTGGTAACTTCGACTGTTGTCGAGACCGCCCCAACGGCCAGCGAGAAATTCGCTGTAACGGTCTTATTCGCGTCGATAGTGAGACCCTGAAGCGTCGATCCAGTGAAACCCGTCGCTGAAGCTGTCGCGCTGTAAGCTCCCGCGATCAGGCCGCCGATTCGATAATCGCCGACGCCGGTGGCGACTGTTGAAGCCGTAACGCCGGTAGCCACATTTGTCGCCACAACCTTCGCATTTGGCACAACCGCGCCGGTGGCGTCAAGGACGGTTCCGACCAGGGTGCCGGTGGAAACCTGCGAAAGAGCCGCGAAGCTTAAAAGGAAAAGAGAACCTAAAACGGTGACGGTTGTCCTGCTTTGACGCACGAGCTGCGGTAACGGCCCGAAAATGCCGAGGTTTCGGCTTGAGTTTTCTTTCATG
Organism: Terriglobia bacterium; assembly: GCA_040003745.1. GTDB lineage: Bacteria > Acidobacteriota > Terriglobia > Bryobacterales > Bryobacteraceae > BOG-234. The sequence goes on along the minus strand of JBDUBZ010000364.1, from coordinate 2,211 downwards.
CGAGAAAGAATGCAAGCCGTCCGCCAAATGGAATCCGCCTAAGTGAATAAAAATAAGACAGTTAACTATTGTTATATTCAGCCCAATACCATTTATGGAATTTACACTCAATTACATGGGGCTATTCTCCGGATTGCAATAGAGATACCTCTTTAGAAATACTTAACACTTCGCTCTCTGCGAAGGTTTTGGCAATGATTTGAAGGCCGACAGGGAGCCCGCCGGAGGACAGCGGAACCGAAGCAGCCGGCAGGCCGAGCACGTTAATACCGCGCACCAATCTCGTGGACGCGAGACGCACATCCTCGGCCACCCCCTCAATTTCGACTTCGGTCTCGCCGATGAGCGGGGCCGTGATCGGCGCCGTGGGAGTGAATATGCAGTCGACGCGCTCCCACAGTTTCGCCCATTCCCGCTGATAAAGGCGCCTGAGCCTCTGGGCATTGATGTAATCCGTAGCTGACAGCAGCCGCCCCTGATCGAACAGCGCCATGACGTCCGCGCCCATATCTGCGCGGCGATGCAGCCAGGGCTCTGCGATGGCGGAGGCTTCGGCGAGCAGAATCACCCGGCTGACCGTATTAATCTCCGCTGGGTGTGGAACCTGGATGGGCACGAGAATGGCCCCCGCAGCTTCCGCATTGGCGACTGCTTTGATGAACGCCAAGTTGACTTCCGCGGAGATTCGTTCGTTAAAGAAGTTTTCCGGCAGTCCAATGCGGATGCCCCGGAGTGAGGCCGCCGCCGCGGGTGCATAGTCGTCAACCGGTCGCCGGGAAGATGTGTCGTCGCGCGCATCGAAGCCGGCGATGGCATTCATCACCAGCGCCGCGTCATGGGCATTTTGCGTGAGCGGGCCCATGTGATCAAGGCTGAAATCGAGTGGCATCACGCCATAGCGGCTGACGCGCCCCGAGGTCGGTTTCAGGCCGAAACATCCGCAAAACGCCGCGGGGATACGGATGGATCCGCCAGTGTCCGTTCCCATGGCGAAGAAGACCATTCCGGATGCTACGGCAACAGCGGACCCGCCGCTCGAGCCACCGGGAATTCGCTCAGGATCGTGAGGATTGCGTATGGCCCCAAAATGCGGATTGTTACAGGTAATGCCATAGGCAAACTCCTGCAAGCCCGCCTTTCCCATCAGGACAGCTCCGGCGGCAGTCAGCCGTTCATAGACCGCGGAATCGATGTCCGAAATGTGATCGGCGAAAATTTTCGAGCCGCAGGTGGTCCGCACTCCCTTCGTTTCGAAGACATCTTTCAAGGCGTAGGGGATGCCCTGCAAGGCTCCGTGGTCGATGCCCCGTGCGAAATCGTCATCGGCCCGGCGTGCCTGGGCGATGGCAAGTTCTTCCGTAATAGTAATGAACGCATTGAGCCGCGGTTGTTGCCGGTTGACAGCGCGCAGCGATTCCTGCGCGAGTTCGACTGCCGAGACCTCTCGCGCCCTGAGTCTGGCTGCCGCTTCCCGAATGGTCATTCGCAGTGGAGCCCCGCTTCGGAAAGTATGATGGCGGGTTCAATATCCCCGGTCAACAGGGCAGACAACGGACGGAAGGCCTGCTCGAGCGAGTCGAGGGCAGGGGCAATACGCACAATAGCCTCATAGGGAATATCCAGATTGCGGGCGCGTGAAAGTTCGAGCCAGTTCGTCACTACGAATTACTATAAGCCAGAGTGCCCGATCTTCTTTTTGTCTACGGAACCCTGCGAAGTGGATTCGATAACGCGGCAGCGCGCCGCCTGCGTGCGTCGGCGCAGTTTGCGGACTACGCCCATTTGCGTGGCTCAGTAACCGACCTGGGCCCGTATACTGGCTACCGGCCGGGCTCGGCAGGCGAGGTTCCCGGAGAACTTTGGCGGTTCGATGAGACCAGTGGGATTCTCGCGGTGCTTGATGAATACGAAGGCTCCGAGTTCGAACGCGTGGCCACGGAAACGACGGATGGCCGCCGTGCCTGGGTTTATCGGCTGCTATGAGGTATTCGGCACGCCTGCCTCATGATTTACGGCCGAACGGAATGGCGTCGCTGCTGGCGGAGAAACTCGCGTCCGGCGCGGATATTCTCGATCTGACGGAATCGAATCCAACTCGCGCGGGCCTGCATTACCCGCCCGGGATCATACAAGCGCTGGCAGACCCCGCATCGCTGACTTATGCGCCGCAAGCCTCCGGAATGGACGCCGCGCGTGATGCCGCCGCCGCCT
>JBDUBZ010000057.1:0-13886 GCA_040003745.1 Terriglobia bacterium | reverse complement strand
GGTGGTTTCGCGGCAATAATGCTGTTCTACAGTCGCCGCCGTCGCAATGCCGACGACAGCCGCAGCTAACTGCGATTCGTTTTTCACTGCTCGAAGGGCCGAGGGACCGTCTGGTTCCCTCGGCCCTTCGGCTTTTGACTGGCAGTATGCCGCCGGATCTTGAGAGCAACTGCGGGTTTATCCCTGTGTCTCTGGATGAAATCTCGCATAAAGTCCGTTGGCGCGACGTGGGCCGGTTCCATTTCTATCAGGGTTTCTTCAACGACGCGCTAAAAGTCTGCTCGGCGCTTCAGGGCAAAGAGCCTGAAATCCTGTTATCCGACCTGAAAGACCTCCCTCCCACCGAGGGAGGCCTCGACAGCCTTACCCCCACAGCTTTTATCTTCCACGCCGGTCGGTGTGGCTCCACGTTGCTGGCGAAGATACTCGCCCGGTCGAGAGAGCATCTCGTTTTCGGCGAAGCGGCTCCGCATAGCCAGATCTGGAATCTGCTCCCGCCCGATGCCGATGGCGCCACGGACCTCTATCGCCGACTGATCCTCGCCATGGGCCGACGGCGCCTTCCTTCCTACCGAGCTCACATCATTAAGTTCACCTCGTTCAATGTCCTCGAGGCTCGCTTCATTCGCCGCGCGTTCCCCGGTGTCCCCTCGTTATTCCTGTTCCGGCGGCCGGATGCCATGCTCGCGTCGTATCGGCGGGAACCGCCATCATGGCTTGGCTTCGACCACAAGTTGGTGCGGGACCTCGCTACTCCGGAATCCGCCGTGGAAGCATTCTTCACTGCGGCGTTATCGATCACGAAAGAAGATTTTCGATATCTCGACTATGAACGGCTAACGCCCGAATCTCTTCCGGAAATTCTGCGTTATCTCCGTCTTCAACCGCCCGCGAGCGACATCCCGTTGATGCTGAATGAATTCTCCTGGAACGCGAAGAGCGCATCCCCCGAGCCCTTTAATCCGCAGGGCCCGGAAAACCCGGGCCCGGTTCCGCCATCAATCGAAGCTCTTTATCGTCAACTCAAAGAGCGGAGCTTCGATCCGACTCGAAAGGTTTTGAGCCACAGATCGTAAGTGACCGGTACCGGCAGGGCCGAATACGTGGCGATTACGGACTCCGCCTCATTGAGCGCCTGGCCCTGGAATTCGAGCCACGCGTGCCCCTCTACGCGTCCCTCACGCTTTCGCATGCCGACGCGGAGCTCGGTCTCGATGCCTCGCTTTCGCAACATCGCCCACAGCGCGAGTGACCTGACCAGACAGCTGCCATCGATGCCTAAAGACCGCTTGACGATGCGCTGAGCCCGGCAGGCGCGGGCAATCGTGGCCATCCCGGGCTCGGCAATCCTCCCGATGCGCCTGGGGCGTCCGCTCCATGACCGCAGGATTCCCTGGGTGCGGGCGACGCCAAGCATTTTGAACCCGATCCAGATCGCCGTCGGCAGCAAAACAGCCTCGGCAAAATTCACTTTCATCCGCCAGTCGAGCCGCGTGAATGTTGTAAGCTTCCGGATCAAGAGGTTACCAGCCCAGCAGTTGCATATCCTGCATGGTCTTGAGCACTGCGGGAACCCGGGTCACCACGAAAAACACTAGCAAAAGGGGAAAGAGCATCTTGATGCCCGCCTGCGAGAGGCTGGTACCGAATCGCCAGCTCTGGAGGATCATTGCCGACAGTGATTTGATATCGTCCCCGCCCGTACGGCGCACCATAGCGGCGGAGGCTTTGCTGCGTTCCTGCCCGGCGCGAACCTGCATGGTGACTCTATCGAACTCATTTGCGATCGCGCTCGGGCAGGGGTTAGCGCTCGATCGGGCCATGATGCGGGTCAGATAAATGGCGAGCGCCTTCTCACTACGATATCCGGCCTGACGCAAGCGACGATGGCTGCCTTTAGTCCTATCGGCGCCGCCGCGCAGTTCCAGCATCCGGTCTGCCAGAGGATGATCTTCGCTTCGGAATACCTGGGATGGCGCCCGTAAGAGCGTCACCACAGTCGCGAAGATAAGCACGAAAAAGAGCAGGGGCAACAGCATAATTCAGGCTTTGATATGCGCCATCTGGCGAACCACCAGAATACCCACGATCTCAGAGACGAGGGCGTACGTGAGGAACTTGATGCCCGGCGGGTACGTCCATAACAGGCGCGAGTACTCCGGCTTGAGGACCAGAAACCCATCCCCACCACGAACGGCAGCCCGGACAGCACCGCAGCGGAAAACCTCTGCTGCGCAATGTGCACCCTGAGCTTGGCGGCCATGTTCAGCCTCTCGCGAACCAGCGTGGAAAGATTTTCAAACACCGCGACCATGTTCGCACCGGCCTGCCTTGCACCTTGACAAAAACTTCAAATCGATGAGCGGCACGCCTGCGCCATTTTGTGCAGCGCCGGTTTGATCGCCGACCGGATGAGATGATGTCTTCTCGGCTTCTTCTGCGCAGTCAAAACTAAGCCACGAACCCGCCGGCTGGAAACTGCTGTGTCGAGCCCGCCGGGTTGCCGCCTGGCGATTTCTCGCCACCCTTAGGCTCGTAAGGCGGGGGATACGGCAAAAACCCCGCTCCACTTCGTCCGGCCGGATTCGCAGCTGGTACACGACATTCCGGTCCTGACGCCGTTCTCCTTCGGACCGGAATTCGCGGCACGCGACAACTCGTCCGCTTGACCTGTTTTGTTTAGCACGGCGGTTGCCAAACTGGTGGCATCTATGTTGGTCCCGGGCGCTCGGAACGGACCGCATTGTCGACGTTAAAGGCGTCGGCCTGGGAGTCGAGTCCCCCGCGAATTCCACCGCTCCCAGCGCATGCATCGAGCCCTTCGTTACGGTGGAAATTGTCTCCATGAAAAAAATCCGGGGCCACCGCTTTATAAAGACGGCTTTGCTTTGAATTGCAGAAAGGGTGCTACTTAGTGGCGCCGCTGATGTTCTCTTCTGGATCTACGACCGTGGAAACTCCGGCGGCGGCCATGGCCTTACGAAGGATGACGGCGGTCTCAGGGGAGCTTCGAAGATTCATGCCGCGATGCACACCATCCGCGATACGCAGGGGTGACCAGCCGTGGCTGTTTTTGTGATCGAAGACAGAGACTTTGGCGCCATTGTCGAGGAGATACTGGGCGACCGAGGGCAGATGTTTGTAGGCCGCTCCGTGAATAGCGGTCTCGCCGTTTTTGTCGACAGCGTTGACGTCGTTGCCGAGTTCGAGTGCGACTTTGACGGCAGCCAGCGCTTCCGGTTCGGTGCCGGCATCCTCACCGGGCGAACGGGTTCCGACCCCGGCCGCGACCATCAGCGGCGTGGTGCCGTCGGCATTCGGGATCAGCGGGTCTGCGCCGAGTTTGACGAGAAGGCGCATAAGATCGGCATCGCCGGTTCTGGCGGCGAGCAGAAAAGGGGTAGCTCCGATTGTGTTGAGGCTGCTCAGACCGACGGTGGTGCGTTTGGTGATTTTGGCGTTCAGGTCAGCGCCTTTCGCGGCCATCTTTTTCACAAAATCGAGGCTGCTCAGACTGCCGGAACCGGTGGGCGCGGGGTCATTGCTGGCGTAGCCGGGCTGGCGGACCCAGGTAATAATGTGGAGTGCGCCGTATCCCTGTGCGGCTGCGTTGGGGTCGGCGCCAGCATCGAGAAGCATGGCGGCCAGTTCGTAATGAGCATTGGCCACTGCCAGATTCATGGCGCTGGTGCCCGCCTGCCTCGAGGGCGGGTTGAGCTTTTCGTTGACGTCGGCGCCCGCTCGCAGAAGTGCTTTCACAGTTTCGGCCTGGCCTTCGCGCACAGCGAACAGCAGGGCCGTGAAGCCGCCTTTCGAGACCGCGTGAAGGTCGGCGCCGAACTCGATGAGCATTTCGACGGCTGCTGTGTTGCCTTCGGCGGCGGCCCACATGAGGGCGGTTTGTCCGCGATTATCGTCTTTGGCTTTGACATCAACGCCATGGACGAGGAGGAGCTTTAGTGCATCTGGCTTACCCGTGCGGGCGGCTGTCATCAGCGGCGTCTCTCCGCCGGGCAGCGCCAGATTGGGATCGGCCTTGGCTTTGAGCAGGAGATCGATCATGGCCGCGTTGCCATTTGTGCAGGCGAGCGAAAGGGGTGTGACGCCGTAGCGATTCGGTGTGTTGACGCCGGCTCCGGACTGGATCAAAGCCTGGGCAGTTTCGAGATCGTCCCAGTAAGCGGCCCAATGGAGCGCGGTGTCGCCATCGACCGCGGTGGCATTAACGTCGATGTGTTTGGCGAGGAGGGCGTGAACGGCTGCTTTATCGGGCTTCTTTTCGGCGTCTACGAGGCGCGGGTCAATATTGGTGGCGCAGAAGGCGATGGCCGGGAGCAGGGCCGCACACAAGATCCTCATAGAAGTTCGCCGACCTTGCCTTTGCTGTCGGCGAAAGAATCGAGATGAACACCGACGCGGTCGAGCATGGTGAGGTGGAGATTGGCGAGTGGGGTGGGCTCAGCGTAGCGAATGTGGCGCGCGCCCTGAACGCGGCCGGCCGCTCCGCCGGCAACTACGACGGGCAGATTGATGTGATCGTGAACGTCCGGGTTGCCCATGCCGCTCCCATATAGATAGAGCGAATGGTCGAGCAGTGTGCCCTCGCCTTCAGGCGTGGATTTCAGCTTATCGAGGAAGTAAGCGAACAATGAGGCATGGTAGGCGTTGATCTTGGCGAGCTTTTCGAGCTGCACCGGGTTGTTCGAGTGGTGCGAGACGGGGTGGTGCGGGTCTGAGACTCCGATTTCGGGATAGGTGCGGGTGCTGGTTTCGCGCGCGAGCTGGAAAGTGATGACACGCGTAACATCGGCCTGAAGCGCGAGCACCTGCAGATCGAACATCAGTTTGGCGTGGTCCCCATAAGCCGCAGGGACGCCCATGGGCCGTTCGAGATCGGGCATGTTGGAATCGGCGGTCTGGCTTTCGGCTTTTTGGATGCGACGCTCGACTTCGCGCACGGTGTCGAGATAGTCAGTGACTTTGCGACGGTCGCCGGGGCCGAGTTTGTTTTGCAGGCGGGCGATATCGCCGTTCATGTAATCGAGCAGGCTGGCGTTGCGCTTCAGGTCGGCCATGCGGTCGGCGGCGCTGCCACCATCGCCAAAGAGGCGCTCGAAGACGACGCGCGGATGGGCTTCGGCGGGCAGCGGCGTGGTGGGCGAGGACCACGAAAGATTGTTCTGATAAACGCAGGCGAAGCCGTTGTCACAGTTGCCGACGGTGGTGAGCAGGTCCATGCATAGCTCGAGCGAGGGCAACCGGGTGTCTTTACCGATCTGCCTGGCGGCGATCTGATCGACGGTGGTGCCGGACTCGTAATCGGAGCCTTCAGTGAGTTTGGCTTTGGCGGCGCTGAGGAAGGCCGAGTTCGCCGTGGCGTGGTTGCCGGGAGAATAGGCGTTCTTGTTTTCGAGATTGCCGATGACGGTGATGCGATCGAGGAAGGGCGTGAGCGACTGGAGTATGGGAGAAAGCTCGGTGATGGTCCCCGTGCCCGCCGGCGACCACTTCGCCAGGTTAGCGCCCATGGGGATGTAGATGAAGCCGATGCGACGCACTGGCGCCGCGGGCGTCGCCGCGAGCAGCGTCATGGCCGGGATCATGGCATCGAGCAGCGGCAGCGCAAGCATGCCGCCCGCGCCGCGCAGGAAGGATCGGCGTGGCAGAGCTTTTTTCGTAACGATCATTGCGATCTCCTCATTTGAAAGGGCGTACTGTTGACGATTCCGAGCACGAGAGCGGAAAAACGGTAATCTTTGGCGGCGGCGTTGCGGACGATTTCGCGGAGCGCCGGGGCGTCGTAATCTTCGGTGCCGCGGCCGAGCGCGTAGGTCAGGAGCTTTTCGCTGGTGGTGGTGACGAAAAGGTCGGGATGCCGCAGCAATGCGTCCCGCAGTCCGGCTACACCCTCGAAGGCGGCTCCATCGGGCAGGGCTCCGGCGGAATCCACGGGCACGCCGTTTTCGGCGCTACGCCAGCGGCCTACGGCATCATAGTTTTCGAGAGCGAAACCAATCGGATCCATCAGCTTATGGCAACCGGCGCAGGCGGGGTTGGCGCGATGTTCAGCCATGCGTTCCCGCATTGTGAGCACCTTTCCAGTATCCGCCGATTCTTTAAGCGGTGGGACGTTGGGTGGCGGGGGCGGCGGGGGCGTGCCGAGGATGTTGGTCAGCACCCACTTGCCGCGAATGACGGGCGAGGTGCGGGTGGCGTAAGAGGTTACTGTCAGGATGCTGCCCTGGCTGAGAAGACCGCCTCGTTCACTGCCGGGTTCGAAAGTGACCCGCCGGAAGCGGCTTCCATAAATATTGGGGATGCCGTAGTGGCGGGCGAGGCGCTCGTTGACGAAGGTGTAGTTAGCTCGCAGCAGGTCTAAGACGTTGCGGTCTTCGCGCATAATGCTTTCGAAGAAGAGCTCCGTTTCGCGGCGGAAGGCCTGGCGGAGATTGTCGTCGAAATCGGGGAACATGCGGGCGTCAGGGCTGGCGGAGGAGAGATTGCGCAGGTAGAGCCACTGTTCGGCGAAGTTATCGACCAGGGCTTCGGAACGTGTGTCGGCCAGCATGCGGCGGACTTGTTTTTCCAGCACGGCTGGTTGATGAAGCGTGTTGCGGGTGGCGGCGTCGAGCAGTTCATCGTCGGGGATGCTGCTCCAGAGGAAGAAGGAGAGGCGGGAGGCGAGGTCAATGTCGCTGAGTTTATAGGCGGTCTTTGGGGCGATACCGGCGGGGTCCTGCTCGATGCGGAAGAGGAACTCCGGGCTTACGAGGACGGCGCGGAGAGCCATTTCGATGCCGTTTTCGAAGCCGGACTGGCGCGCTTCCCGGTAGAACCGGAGCGGAGTTTCGATGTCTGAATCCTTAACGGGCTTGCGCCAGGCTCGGCGGGCTATGGTGGCGACGATGCGTTTGGCGCAGGCGTCTTCACTCAGGCCTTTACCGGGGTGGCAGACGAAGATGCGGTCACGGCTGGCGGTTTCTCCGGGTCCTTTGGGATCGAAGGGGCCGGTGATGGAGATTGAGTAGAGTGCCGGCTGGACCCGCGGGTGGCGATCCATATTGAAGTGGGCCTGGTAGGGCTGGCGCTCCGTTTCAAGGAGCAGGGACGGCTTCTTCAGGAAAGATGCGGCGAGTTCGTGGCTTCCGGCTTTGATGGGAATCCGTATATGGAAGTCTTTATCGACGTTGCTGTGGTCGGCGCCCTTTGGTGGAGTGGCCGTGAATACCTGCAGGCGCTGGCCGTCGAGGGTGATTTCAACCTGATGCGATCCGGTGAGGCCTTCGACGTGTTCGTTGCGATCGCGCGCGAGGCGGAGCTGGATGTCGTATTCGGCATCGAGCGGGAAGGTGTAGTGAACGGAGGTTCCTCCGCGGGTTCCGAATGGCAACTCGTCGAAATGCTGTTCCTGGGTGAGGTCGGCGGGGAGCTCGATGGTGTCGCCTGAGGGCCCGCGCATGGGGCTGCCCACGGCGAGGCGGCTGATCTTCTGCGAGGCCGCGAGGTAACGCTCGAGGAGCGTTGGGGAAAGTTCGCCCACTGTTACGTTGTCGAAGCCGTGACTGGAATCGTCGCTCGGCAGCATTGCGGACACGTCGACGTCGAGCGCGAGCAGGTCGCGGATGACGTTGTGATACTCGGTGCGGTTCAGGCGGCGAAAGGTGTCGGTGCGGCCGGGGTTTGGTTTGGCGGCGGCGAGGTGGTCGAGAGCGCCTTCGAGAGAGGCGACGGTGGTGTCGTAGGTTTTTTCGTCGGGACGGGGGAGCCCGGCTGGTGGCATGGAACGCGTGCGCAGTTTGCGGACGACCTTTTCCCATTCACCGGTGTGATCGGCAAGGTTTTGCGTGGCGATGCCGCTGAGGGCGAGGCCTCCGCTCTTCACTCGGTCGTTGTGGCAGCCGACGCAGTATTGGTTGATGAATGGAGTTGGCGGTGTCTGGCAAAAGGCGGCACACGCGGACGCGGCTGCGGCCAGGGCGAGACTACGCCCATTAAATAACGGCACGACTGGAGTTTATCACCTATTTTTCGGGCTGCTTTTCGTTGGGATTTGATAGCATCGCTGCCATGCGCTCTGTGCTGTTGATGTTGATCCCCGCTGCCGGTATAGCCTTTGGCCAGACTCCCTGCGCACGCTTAAAATCGCTGGCGATTCCCAAGGTGGCGATCACCGCCGCGGAATCGGACGGAAAGATCTGCCGGGTCGCCGCAGTGCTTACGCCAACGACCGATTCCCACATCGAGATGGAGGTGTGGATGCCCGTGACGGGCTGGAATGGGAAGTTCGAAGGGGTTGGAAATGGCGGCTGGGCAGGCTCCATCAGCAGGGCGGAACTGGCGGCAGCGGTGGCGGACGATTATGCGGCGGCATCCACTGATACCGGCCATAAAAACAGCGAGACGCCGGGAGCGTCGTTCGCGCTGGGGCATCCGGAGAAGCTGATTGATTACGGCAGCCGCGCAGTGCATGAGATGACTGTTACGGCAAAGGTTGTGGTCGCGGCGTTTTATGGCAAGCCGGCGCGGCTCTCGTATTGGAACAGCTGCTCCAATGGGGGACGTGAGGGGTTGATGGAGGCGCAGCGGTTCCCGGCGGATTTCGATGGGATTGTGGCGGGGTCGCCGGGGCTGAACTGGACGGGGCGGGCGCTCTCTTCGCTCTGGGTGGCGCAACAGGTACATAAGGATGAGGCGAGCTATATTCCTCCGGCAAAGTATGCCGTGATCCATGAGGCGGTGCTGCGGGCGTGCGATCTTCTGGATGGCGTGGCGGATGGAATTTTGAATAATCCTCAGGCGTGCCGGTTCGATCCGGGGGCTCTGCTTTGCAAGGGTCCGGATGATGGCAAGTGTCTGACGAGGCCACAGGTGGAGTCGGCGCGCAAGATTTATGCAGCCGCGGCGGATTCCAGTGGGAAGGAGTTTTATCCTGGGCTGGCGCATGGCAGCGAGATGGGCTGGGGCACGTATGCCGGACCCCAGCCGTTCGCGACTGGGAACGACTATGGGCGGTACGTGATGATCAAAGATCCCGCGTGGGATTATCGAACGTTCGATTTCGCGGCGAATGCTGGAATGGCGGGTCGGCTGGATGGGCCCGCGGTGAATGCGACGAATCCGGATCTGCGGGCGTTTTTTGCGCGTGGTGGGAAGCTGGTGCAGTATCACGGATGGAGCGATCCGCAGATTCCTCCGATGCACAGCGTGAATTATTACAACAGCGTGCTGGAGGAGATGGGCGGGTCGGACAAGGTGCGCGAATCGTATCGGTTGTTTATGGTGCCGGCAATGCAGCATTGCAGCGGTGGGCCGGGGCCGAATCAGTTTAATGCCCTGGCGGCGGTGGAGCGCTGGCGGGAGGCGGGTATTGCTCCGGACCGGATTACGGCGGTGCACGTGACCGGGAGCAAGGTGGATATGACGCGGCCTTTGTGCGCGTATCCGGGCGTAGCGGTTTATACGGGCGTGGGGAGTACAAACGATGCGGAGAATTTTGCGTGCAGGGCGCGCTGACTGGTTTGGCAGACACCTCCGGGCCGGCCGGGAACGCCAGAGACCAGCGGCAGAAATGCGTGGCGATTCCGTGCCAGGAATCGAGGTAACCCCGGCCCAGGGAAGTCAGGAATAAAGGAAGCCGATACTCCGGATCTGGCCAGTGCCCACCACCGTACGCGAAGCGGTCGTGAAACATGAAGCGCAGCGGGTGACGATCGCCCGCGCGGAGCAAAGCACTGCACTCAGGTCCATGCCCCGGCTGTCATGGGACAGCAGCTGATCGAACATCCCCGAGCACCGCTTCTGATAGCCTCGCTCGTCGCGCATTCCCTTGAGGATACTGATATCTGGGTCTGCGGTTGCCGTAGGTCAGCGCGTCGCGATGATCTCCGCTCCAGGCCTACCCGATTTTGTATTGCTTATGCCTTTGCCGACCAGTCGCGGATGCGTTCAATGGCGCGCATCAGGTTCTCATGCGAGTTGGCGTAGCTGAAGCGAACGTAGCCGTCGCCGAATTTGCCAAAGCCGGCTCCGTCGAGGCAGGCGACTCCAGCTTCTTTGAGCAGGCGGCTGGCGATTTCCTTTGAACTGCGGCCTGTGTTCTTCACGTTCGCAAAGGCGTAAAACGCTCCGCCTGGAAGCTGGCAGCGCCAGTTCGGGATGCTGTTGAGGCCGGCGCAGAAGGCGTCCCGGCGGCTGGCGAATTCGCGCACCATTGCTTCGACGGGTTCCTGCGAACCTCGCAGGGCGGCGATGGCCGCTTTCTGGGTAAATGTGGCGGTGCAGGAGTTCGAATTGACCATCAGCCGGCTGACGGCCGTGACCAGCCACTCGGGCATGACGCCGTAGCCTATGCGCCAGCCGGTCATCGCGTAGGTCTTTGAGAAACCGTCCAGAATGATGGTTTTTTCGAGCATTCCCGGCATGGATGCGATGGAGACGGGCTTTTCTCCGGTGTAATAGATGCGCGAATAAATTTCGTCCGAGAGAACGATGAGATCGCGATCGCGGACGGCATCGGCAATGGCGGCGATATCTTCGGCGGGGATCAGGCCTCCGGTCGGATTCTGTGGCGAGTTGAGGACCACCATCTTCGTGCGGTCGGTCAGGCTGGCGCGAAAGACGTCCAGATCGAAGGAAAAGCCGCGCTCTTCGACGAGCGGCACGGGCACGGGCGTCGCGCCAGTGAAGCGAATCATCGATTCATAGATGGGAAAGGCGGGGTTGGGGTAAACGACCTCATCGCCTTCTTCGAGCAGCGCGATCATGGGGAAAAAAATGATAGGCTTACCACCCGGCACGACGCTGACATTCTTCGCCCCGACAGAGATCCCGCGTGTGGTGGAGATGTATTCGGCTATGGTTTCGCGCAGCTCGGGCAAGCCCTGGGTGGGGCCGTAGTGGGTGAAGCCCTGGTCGAGCGCCTGTTTGCCCGCATCAATGACGTTCTGCGGAGTATTGAAATCGGGCTCGCCGATTTCAAGGTGGATAATGTCGCGTCCTTCGGCTTCAAGTGCCCGGGCCTGGACCAATACGTCAAAGGCGGTTTCGGTGCCGAGCCGCAATACTTTTTCAGTTAGTTTCATAGTTTTCGGAAGTAAGGAATGCCGGGGATGCCGTTTTCAGAGTCGGTTTCGATGACTTTGTCGTCGATGACGAGGCGCGTATCGCCAGACGCGCGCCCTGTGACGCGCCCGCCTTCATCGAGGGAGACGATCAAAATCTGGTAGGGTTCGCCCATGTGGACGATGGTTTCGGTATAGACCGCGCCGGTCCGCATCAATTGAGTCCCAGGATGGTGACGACGCAAGTGGCTCCGCTGCCGCCGAGGTTCTGGGCGAGACCGATGGAATGGCGTTTCAGCTGGCGCGCGCCAGCCTGGCCGCGAAGCTGCTGCACCAGGTCGCAAATCTGGCCGACGCCGGTGGCCCCCACGGGGTGGCCTTTCGATTTCAGGCCGCCGCTCGAGTTGATGGGAATGCGTCCATCGCGCGCAGTGCCGCCTTCGAAGCTGAGGAAGCCGCCGCGACCGCGTTCGACAAATCCCAGGTCTTCCATGGCGACGATTTCGGCGATGGTAAAGCAGTCGTGAAGTTCGGCGAATTCGATCTGGCTGGGCGCGAGTCCGGCCATCGCATAGGCGGCTTGCGCGGCGGCCCGGAGGGCGGGGAAAGTCGTGATCTCGGGTTTGCGGTCGAGGGCGACGAAATCGGAGGCCTGGCCGGCGCCGAGAATGGTGGGAGCGTTGGCGGTTTTCCTGGCCGACAGGATTACAGCGGCGGCGCCATCGCTGATCAGGGAACAGTCGTAGAGGTGGAGAGGTTCGGCAATGGGGCGCGCATTGAGGGCCTGCTCGAGAGTGATGACTTTGCGCATCTGAGCGTCGGGATTGAGCGCTCCGTTGGCGTGGTTCTTCACCGCCACGGCGGCGAGGTGTTCGCGCGTGGTTCCGAAGTCATGCATGTGGCGGCGGGCGATCATGGCGAAAAGCGACGGGAATGTGGAGCCCGCGCGGACTTCAGTGGTGCTGTCCCCCGCCCCGGCGAGGATTTCCGTGACGCGCGCGGTGGGCTGCGAGGTCATCTTCTCGACGCCCAGGACCATCACTGTATCGTAAATTCCACTCGCAACATTTAAAAATGCCTGATAAAAAGCGGCGCCACTCGAAGCGCAGGCGGCTTCGAAGCGGGTGGACGGGATACCCGCCATGCCGAGCTCTTCGGAGATGTAGGGGGCGAGGTGGTTCTGTGAGGTGAACTGGGGTCCGGCGAAGTTGCCCAGATAGAACGCCTCGATCGCGTCTGGTTCGAGGGAGGCATCGGCGAAGGCCTTGTGACCGGCTGCTACGGCGAGGGAGCGTAAGTCTCTATCGGGAAAGGTCCCGAACGGGGTCTTTCCCGCACCTGCAATGGCCACCGGACGGAGGAGCCTCTTCATATTCCTTTATACTTGAGGATAGCGCGCGGAATTTTCCTCCACGGCCCGGCTGGTTCAGCCGTCAACCGTAGCAGGGAATGCAGATTCTGGCGCAAGCGATAGCAATGACGGAGAACCACCCCTCGCCGGGCGCGGACAATCCGGGGCCGTGTGCAGTACCGGACGTCACAGATTCGTCCAGGCAGTCCCAGGATGAATTCGTAGCCGCGAATATGCGGCGTATCTTCCTGCAGATTTACCGGATTGTGGGCAATGTTCAGGACGCGCAGGATCTCACGCAGGAAGCGTTCATCAAGGCCCTGCAGCGGCAGGATCAGCTCAAAGACCGCCAGCGGGCGGCGCACTGGCTCTCGCGCATCGCTACAAACACGGCGCTCGATTTTCTGCGGCGGCATGCGCGGGTCTCATTCTGCGAAATCACGGAAGCACCGGTGGGGAATTTTGAGACCCCGGAAGCCACCGTGCTGCGATACGAACAGCGGGACTGGCTGGCCGCGGGGATGGTCAAGTTGACATCGCGGGAGCGGGCGGCCCTGGTGTTGCGGGATGTGGAAGATCTGCCGGCGGAAGAAGTGGCGCGGCGGCTCGATTGTTCGAAGGCAACGGTGCGGTCGCACATCGCTAACGCGCGCATTAAGCTCAAAAAATTTGCTGAAAAGAGGAAGCGATGAGCGGCCACCCCAGCGAACCGCAGTTGGCGCTTTTCGCGGGCGGAGAGTGCGGACCTTTGGCGCGTTATCGCGTGGGCCGGCATGTGCGGGGCTGCGCCCGGTGTGCGGATGAAGTGAACCAGTTTGAGGATCTGCGGCAGGAAGTGGCGGAGATCGCGCCGCCCGACCTCGACTGGGAACAGCTCTCGCTCGAGATGCGCGCCAATATCCATGTGGGTCTGGAGGCTGGCCAATGCATCCGGCCGACGCATACACCGGGGTTGCGCTGGAATCCACGGTTCGCGGTGGCTTGCGGGAGTTTACTGCTGCTGGTGGCAGCTGGCTTGGCGATGCGGAGTTCAGCTCCGGAAGTGGTGAAGGGCGCCGGACCCGTAATTGAGTCGACAGGCTCGGGACTGGAGCTTCGCAGCGGGGCGAACAGTATGACGATCCTGAATCACCACGGCGCGGCGGCGGGGCAGACGGTGAGTTCGCGAGGTGAGATCGGCGCTCGCTACATCGATGGGGAAACGGGCGCGGTCACGATCAATAATGTCTATCTGGAATAGAGCCAGCTGGAATAGAGCCAGCCGGAATAAAATCGGCTGCCTGGTTGCGATGGCTTGCCTGCCTGTTTTTGGGCAGGAGGCCGTTCCCGACAGTTCCGTAAAATTCGATTTGCCGGCAGATTCTCCGCTGGCGCTGGTGTCGACCGCGATGGGCGAATCGCACTCCTCCACGCGGGGCGGCGCGATGGTGCTCGATCTGCACATGTCGCTGACGCTGCGCAATTTCATCGACGCC
>JBDUBZ010000363.1:0-4094 GCA_040003745.1 Terriglobia bacterium | reverse complement strand
ACCACGCGTTACAATCGCGCCCGACGCGGCGCGCAGGGGATACAGGTATGGCTTCGCCACGTCCGGCCCGTAAAAAAAGGTCGTATAGGGTTTGCCATCGATCGCAACGGATATCTGATTATTTCCCTGAGCGATTTTGACCTGTCCGGCAAGCGGCACCGCGGCCAGCATGGCCAGTAGAAGCAACTTACGCATGTAGACAGTAAATCACGGGGGCCCCTCGGATTATGCACCCCCGGAAAACGATCCGATTGCCCTTTCCAGATCATCCGTTCTGGATTCGATTCCAGTGCGAACGGCAGCGTCCAGCACTCTCTTCAAAAGGTGGCGGATTGTGGCCAAAGCCGCCCGGGATTTATCCAGAGCAGCCGCCGAGGCTGCTGGATCGTACCCGCGCTCAAGCGAGGCAGTTCGAAGGAAGGTAAACGCAAGGTCGCAATCGGTTCGGAGGAACTCGACCAACGCTGCCTGCGATTGACTAATGAGATCGTCCATTGGCAGCATGGTGAAAGTTCACGATAGCGCACGAGCTAAGAAACGGCGGCCCGGGTCACCGGCTGGAGAACGCCGCCGGTCCGATATGAAGCGCCTCATTCAGTCCATCTCCATCGAAACCGATGCCAGGCGGCGACGCCCCTCGTGCTCTGTCTGCGCAAGTAAGGGCGTCGACAGCAGGCAAAACATCAGAATCCTTAAAGCCCGAGAGAAACCGGGCACAGGGTTAATTCATCACAGCGCAGACGTAAGTGGATGTAGGATAGTTAAGCACTTTCAAGGAGATCAATCGTGCGCACGCTCCTGCTCCCGATTACCGCGGTAACCATGATCCTGGTTTTGAACGCAGCCGTCCCCATCAGCCGGCCGTCCATCACAAACATCGCGAATTTCGTCGTTAAGACCGATAACCTCGACGAAGCCCGCAAATTTTACTCGGGCGTTCTCGGTTACGACGAGGTGTTCCGGCACAAACGCGCCATTTCCGGGAACGCTGAACTTGCCGTCTTCAAGGTCAACGATCATCAGTACATCGAAGTTGCCCAGACGCTCGAAAACGCAGCCGACGACAAGCTGATCCAGATTGGCTTCGAAACCGCGGACGCCCGTAAACTGCGCGACTACCTGGCCTCGAAGGGCGTGGCCGTCCCCGCGCGCGCCGCTAAGGATCCAGACGGTAACTACAGCTTCGTGGTCAAGGACCCCGAGGGGCACAACGTCGAGTTCGTCGAGTATCTCAGGGACTCCCTCCAGTCGAAGAATCACGGCAAAGCCATGTCGGATCGCCGCATCTCCGATCACATGCTCCATGTGGGCGTGCGCGTGAAAGACCCGAAGGAGGAGGACAAGTTCTATAAAGACATCCTCGGCTTCCGGTTTCTCTGGCAGGGCGGCCCCCGCGACGATCGCCTCGACTGGATTTCGCACCTGACCCCCGAGGGTGACAACTGGATCGAGTACATGGTTGAGCACGACGGCCCCGCCAGTCCTCAGCAACTCGGCGTCTGGAATCACGTCTGCTTCGGAACTCTCGATATCCAGGCCGCCTACAAAACCGTCATGGATCGCGGCTACACACCTCCGAAGGAACCTGCCGTCAACACCCGCGATGGCAGATGGCTTCTCCATCTCTATGACAAGAACGGTACCCGGGCCGAAGTCATGGTTCGCAAACCCGTCCAGAAACCCTGTTGCTCAGAAAACATGGACCCATACATCAAATGAGAACCCTTCGACGTAAGCTCCCCGGCGCTGAATCCGTCGTCTTCGCGCCTCCCCCAGCCGGGGATCACCCGCTGAAAATTGTGCAGTTCCGCGCGTGGCGCGTGAAGGAGCCGGTTTCCGACCGCCGCTATACCGTGGTGCGCCTGCAATCGCAGGGCGGCGCATTCGGCTTTGGCGAAGGCGGACCCACCCTTGCCGCCGAAATCGCCGCCGCGAAAGCCGTCACCATCGGCCGTCGCGCGACTGAATCCGAATTCATCCGTTCGGCGCTGCGCCGCACTCCGTCGCTCGAAGCGGCAGTAAACAACGCCATGCTCGATCTGGCGAGCCGCGCTCACAACATGCCGATCTATCGCTATCTCGGCGGACCGGTCCGCTTCAAAGCGCGCCTCATCGGTCATCTGGAGGGCGCCACCGCAACAGAATCCGGCCCCTCGCTGGAACGCGCCAAACGCCAGGGGATTCAGGCCTTCACCACAGCCGCCCCGCTGCGCGACGCCATGATCCCCCTGCAGGCTTATGTCGACCTTGTGAAAAAGCACTTCGCGGACATGCAGGCTCTGGGCGGCCCGGCCTCTGAATGGGTTCTCGACGGCGCGGGCGCCATGACGCCGGGCGATGCCGCGAGCGTAGCCGTGGCGCTCGAGCGCTCCCATCCCATCTGGTTCGACGAGCCCACCAGCGTGATCACGCAGGATGCCCTCGCGAAGATTGTGGATGAATCCGTGATGCCCATTGGCCTCGGCCGCAACATCACCGACCTCGCCGGATTCCAGAGCCTTCTGGCCAGCGGTTCGGTGAACATGGTGCGGCCGGATCTCGCCCTGAACAGTCTGGCTAAAATCAAGCGCGTGGCCGCTCTCGCGGAAACCCACTATGTGGGGATCGCGCCCTTCCACAACGGCGGGCCCATCGGCTCCATCGCGGGAATTCATCTGAACGCCTCGCTCATCCAGGCGTACGCGCAGCAGATTCCCGTGCCCGCTTCCGATCGCGCCGCGGCCATGCGCGCCGAGATCACCTCGGGACTGAAAGAAACCGGCGACAAAGGTTTCTTTGCCCTTGTCAATCGTCCCGGCCTGGGAATTGAAGTCAATGAGAAGGCGCTCGACGCCTTCAGTGAGGAACGAATATGAAACGCCGGCAAATGCTCGCGGCGCTGGCCGGAGCCGGCGCTTTGACCGCGGCGCCCGGACGGCGGCGCGGGTTTTCTTCTCCGCTGCAGGACTGCGGCTGCGCGCCCCAGTTCGCCGTCGCGAGGGACAAGCCACCGGGCGCCGCTGCCTTTCGCGATGTGGGATCGAAACTGCGCATCACCAACATGCAAGTCTTCGGCGTCACCCTCGACGAGCGCATCGCGCAGGCGGACCGGCCCTACGTCTTCGTCAAAATCGAGACCAACGAGGGCGTAGTCGGCTGGGGCGAGGCCACACTCGAAGGCAAAGCCAGCGCCGCGATGGCGTGCGTCCTGGATCTGAAGGACCTGATCATCGGAAACGATCCCATGCAGGTGGAGCATCTCTACCAGCTGATGTACATCGGCAGCTTTTACCGGGGCGGGCCCGTGCTGGGCTCGGCCATCTCGGGAATCGATCAGGCGCTCTGGGATATACGCGGCAAGGTGATGAACATGCCGGTCTATGAGATGCTGGGCGGCCCGGTCGATCCGCGCGGCGTGCGGGGCTACTATCACGCCGACGCCTGGACCCTCGCCCAGACGCGGGAGCTTCGCGACAAGACGAAGGCCGCGGGCGTGACCGCGCTGAAGTTCCAGCTTCCCGATCTGCTGGAATCCATCGAAACCAACGCCAAAATAAAACGCGCCGTGGGACACATGGAAATGCTGCGCGAGGGACTGGGGCCCGACCTCGATTTCGCAGTCGACTTTCATGCCCGCCCGACTCCCGCGGTTGCCGCCATCATTCTGCGTGAGATCGAGCCGCTGCATCTTTTGTTCGCGGAAGAGATCTGCCCGCCGGAAAACGTCAGGGCGATGGCGCGTGCGGTCCGCCATTCCACAACCCCCATCGCCACCGGCGAGCGCCTGATCGCTTCTTTTGGCTACGTGGACCTGATTGACATGGGCGTGGTGGATGTTCTGCAGCCCGATATCGCGCATGTCGGCGGAATATCGGCCTTGTGGAAGGTTTCGGCCACAGCCGAAGCTTCCGGAGTTCGCATGGCGCCGCATGCCTGCGAAGGACCGATCGGCGGCATCGCCAGTCTGCACGTTGACGCGGCTGGTCCCAATTTCCTTGCTCAGGAAATCTGCGGTTTTGTGGATGCGGGCGAGAAGGGCCGTGTCTGGGAAGACCTGATGGGGTTTCCGGCCATGCGCATGGTGGAGGGCCGCTATCCTCTGCCCACAAAACCCG
>JBDUBZ010000056.1:0-13905 GCA_040003745.1 Terriglobia bacterium | reverse complement strand
ACGACCGGGATTCCCGTGTCGCTGGCCGCGCCCTCGGTGCACACCGTCTATGACGCGAAGGTCAACTACAAAGACGCTCTGGTCGTGGGAATCTCGCAATCGGGAGAGTCGACCGATACGAATGTTGTGCTCCAGCACGCACGGCGGTCGGGCGCCATTACCATCGGCATCACCAATGAAGCCAAAAGCGCGCTGGCCGGCATTGCCGAGCACGTGTTTCTGGTGCGCGCGGGCCGCGAAAAGAGTGTAGCGGCCACCAAGACCTACACCGGACAGTTGATGATGTTCTATCTCCTCGCCTATGGACTAGGCGCGAAGATCAGGCTGCGTGATCTCGAAGCCCTGCCCGATCTTGCGGCTACGGCGCTTACCCTCGAAAACGAAGTTACGGCACTGGCGGAAAGATATCGGTTCATGCACCATGCCGCCGTCGTGGGGCGCGGCCTGAATTACGCGAACACTTTTGAGTTCGCCCTGAAACTGATGGAGACCTCGTACGTGGTCGCGGAGCGGTTCTCGTCGGCCGACTTTCTGCATGGGCCGATAGCGATGATCGAGCCGAATTTTCCGGTCTTCCTGTTCGCTCCATCCGGCCCGACGTGGGGCTCTCTTCAGGAGATGCTCGAAAAGCTGCGGGGATTGAAAGCCGAAACCGTCGTGATCACGGATCGCCGAAATCCGGCAGCGGCGAATCTGGCCCCGCGAGTGATTTCGGTGCCCGCGCGCATTGCCGAACTTTTCACGCCGATCCCTTATATCGTGCCTGCGCAGCTGTTCGCGGCGGCGCTCGCGGCGGAGAAGAATCTGGATGCCGACCGGCCGCGAGCATTGAGCAAGATAACCCGAACCTTGTGAATTCGAGTACAATCCTTGCAGGAGAAATCATGCCCACACCCGCACCCGCCCCCACGGCACCGGCGTCCACGAGCGCAATCGGCCTCGATGCCGTCAGCGCCGAAATCAACTTCATCGCACATTTCATCGGCGACCTGAGAGGGAAAAAAGCCTCCGACCCGGATAAGCAGCGCATCACCGCCTTGCTCGCGCAGGCCCAGCAGGATCTCTCGATCGCGGCGGATGTGGCGCTGACAATTCTCGGCCAGAATCCTGGCATCGGCGAAGACGACTAACTCGCCTGGTTAATAGGTTCTCTACCTTTGCCCCATGTTGTCTTTCGCCTTACTCCCGTTCCTTGAGAATCCGTCTGATATTTCGCCGGCCGCGGAGCACGGCCATGATCCGGATATGCCTCGCACCCGGCTGGTACACGACAAGAAACGAGTACAAGGGGAAAAATAGAACCGGTCGGCTGGTCAGATCGTCGCGGCTATGCCCCTGACCTGGCGCTCGGCCCAGAGATGCAAACAGCTCGCGAAATTCAGTGTCGATGCGATCCGCCAGCCTGACGCTGTCCCCGGCGATCCGCCGCCAGACTTCAAAAAGGTCGTTCTGAGCCTCGGTGGAAACGCGGTAAAGCGACTCTGTCAACCGTTGCGTTCACGGAGCCATGCGGCTTTCCGCTCTTCCATGTCCATCAGTGATTGTTCGGCTGAGAAGGACTCACCGCGCTCGAACTGTGCGAAGGCCCGTTCGATCTTCTCATCGATGTCCGCTTTGTTTTCGATCAGCCATCCGTCTTCTGACCGGAGCGCTTCCAGTGCCCGTCCGATCACTTCATCTGGATTTTGGTACCCGCCCTTCTGAATCGCTTCCGCAATCAACCGCTCGTGCTCAGGTCGAATGGTGATAGTCATTTCTTCCCCTGCTCGTTATGTTCTCACCTCGAGCCGTCATACTCGGTGACGTGCTGGGTCCCCAATTTTCGGTAGTTCGTTAGAACTCGGAACCCGATACAGAACTCACCGCAACCGCCCGGCGATCTGCCGCATTTCCGCCGTGTTCCAGAGCTGCGCCAGATCCGGATCGTCGCGGATCTGATTGAGGCTCGCCGCCGTGGAGAGATTGGCGCGCAAAACGTTCAGGGCTTCGCCCCGGTGCCCGGTCATTTCATAAACCAGCGCGATTCTGCCTGCCAATGGCTTCCTCGAAGACGCGGGAATCTTCCCTACTTCGGCGAGCGCTCCTCTTACATCCCCGAGACGGGCCCGGTATTCCGCGAGATCGGCGCGAACTCCGTATTCCAGGGGGGCCGCCTCCAGATATTTCACGGCCAGGTCTCGTGCGTGCTCCAACGAGCTGGCGGATTTCTGTTCGCTCCCCGGGATCCACTTGTAATAAATGCCGGCATTACCGAAAAAGAAATAGTTGCTGGAATCGAGATCGATGGCGGCCTCGGCCGCCGCGGCGGCGTCCCGGTACCGATGCTCGTAGAAATATGCGGCGCCGAGCGAGGCGTAAGTGACCGCTTTGTTTCTCTTCGACAAAGAGCTTTGAAACTGGGCGATCGCGTCTTTGTATCGTCCCTGCATGGTGTAAATGCCACCCAGATTTCGTGCCGGAATGTCGTTATCCGGGGTCAGTCCCTGCGCCACTTTCAACTCTTTTTCGGCGTTCTGAAAACGCTCGCGTTCATAGTAAAAGAGCCCCAGCAGCAGATGTGTGTACCAATCCGTCGGCCTCGACCTGGTCGCCTTTACATAGGAAGCCTCGGCTTCGTCGAAACGCCCCAGACTGTTGTAAAGCCGCGCCAGCTCGCGCGGCGCTTCGGCATTGCCGGGTGCGATTTCAATGGCCTTTTTGAATTCCCCGATGGCCTCTTCGCGCCCCGCCATCGCGTAGACCTGCCCCAGCACCGAATGTGCGATAGCGAGCGATCCATCGAGCGATACGCCGCGTTCGGCATCCTCCATCGCCATGGAAGACCACTTCTTGTCGCCGGTCAGCCGCGCTTTGCGCAGGGCGGCCTCGGCCAGCCCGGACCAGGCAAGTGCGTAATGGGCATCCACGCCGACCGCGCTTTGAAAAGACGCAAGGGCCTTGTCGATATTGCCTGTGACGTCATACCGATCGAGGAAACCGCGGCCCTGAAGATAAGACGAATAGGCCGCGGGCGTGGACGTATCCCCCGCGCGAAGCGTGGTCTGCGCTACGGGCGAGAGGTCTATATTCAGCAGCTTCATCTCCATCTCGACGGCTTTATCACGCGAGGCGATCGGATTGGCCGTATCGAAAGTGAATTGGCGCGAATCGACCCGCCGCCCGCTAATGGCATCCTGCAGAGTGATGGTGCATTCGACGCTGCCTGGTCCACTCTGGCCCGGTTCGCCGCCGCCCGGTTGCGCCGTTCCCTCCACGACGAAATCGACATGATCGATGCGCCGCGCTTCGGCTGTGTTCGATATATTTCTGCGCCGGATATCTGAGGCGGGAACCGCCAGGATCTTATCGGATGACGGCAGGTCCAGAAGTGCGCTGGTCATTGTGTCCACCAGGCCGTCGGTGATGGTCCGGATCTTCTCGTCGTTAACGGTCAGCCGGAAGGGCAGCACCGCAATGTGCCGGATATCGGGATGCCCGGCGGCACGCAGAATCGGCTCAGGCGCGCCGGTAAAGCCGTGGTAGCCGAGCACAATGCCCACCAGCAGGAAGGCGCCAAGCGCGGCGCCGGCCATCCATCGGCCGCCTCTTCGCCGAGTCGCGGGAACGGCCGTCATCGTCATTGTCTGGGTAGCGGAGGATGCGGCGGCCGCTTCGATACGCATGAGCTCGGCGGCGATATCGCGCGCCTGCCGCCAGCGGTCGCCGGGCTTTTTCTGCAGCGCCTTTTGAATGACGGCGATGAGTTCCGGAGGCGCGTCCGGGCGGGCCGGCGCGAGCCGGGGAACAGGATCGTTCAGAATGGCGTGAATGGTCGCGATGCTGTTGTCCCGCGCGAATGGGGCCGCGCCAGTCAGCATCTCGCACATCAGCACGCCCAGCGACCAGATATCCGTCCGCCCATCCACAGCCTCGCTGCGGATCTGTTCCGGAGACATATAGCCCGGAGTGCCCACCGTGCTGCCATCGTGCGTCAGGCGGGTCTCTCCGCGCTGCAGCGCCAGGCCGAAATCCATGATGGAGGCGTGCCCGGCCGGGTCGAGCATGATATTGCTGGCCTTGATGTCGCGGTGCACAATGCCCAGCTCGTGCGCGCAATCGAGCCCATTGGCGATCTGAATGGCAATCGAAACCGTCTGGCCGACAGCGAGCGGACCGGCGGAAATCCTCCGGTGCAGCGTCTCGCCCGCGAGAAAGGCCATGGCGATGAAAACACGGCCGCCCTCTTCTTCGATATCGAAAATCGGGCAGATGTTGGGATGATGGGCCGCTGCGGCGGCGCGGGCTTCATTCAGAAATCGAAGCTTGTTGCGGTCCGAAACGGAGTCGACCGGCAGAAACTTGAGTGCCACCTGCCGGTGCAGCCTCGTATCTTCGGCGCGATAAACCACGCCCATGCCCCCTCTGCCAAGCGGCCCGAGGATGCGGTAACGCGAGATGTTGTCGCCCGGGTTCACCCGGTATCCCCGTCATCGTTGTCCGACAAAACGGAAGCCGCGGAAGCCGATGAATCGACATCGATTCTCAGGCTGGCGAGAAGATCTCCGGCCGAATTGCCGCGCACCGTGATCGTCTGCGGCCGGACGCCGTTGCGATGGAAGGGGACAATTACCGGCTGCGAAGACGCTGCGGCGGCGATAGTCAGAATGGGGATCTTCGATTCGTCGAGCACAAATTCAAGTTGCGTCAGGTTTACCGGGCTGACATTCATCTGGAAGCCGTTGTCGACTTCTATCACTTTTGCGACGCCGATCCGATGGGGCGTCAGGCCGGCCAGATGATCGCACGCGGCCTTTATCAGATCGCTCAAAACCGGGTTCCCGGTTGACGCCAGAAGATCGTTCAGGGTGCGGGGAAGGACGATGTCCGGATGGACACCGATGTCTTCGATGGGCCGGCCGAGCTGGGCGTTGACCCGGGACGAGCGCAGAAACGCCAGGCTCATTGAGATCCCGCTGGGCAGGGGCTGCAGATTCAGGTCGGCGGGCTGGAACTTTCGCATAAGCTCACCGTGGGTCCACAGGCTTGCGCCGCCGCCGCCGGTGCTTTCATCGGAACTAATGATGTGGCCTATGCCATTGTCTGCGAAACCGCCTGCGAAGATATCGGCGGCGCTGTACGTGAGGGCGTCCACCAGCAGGACAACCGGCCCCTGATAGATCTGTCCCGTGCCGTTTGGGTCGGGCGTAAGCGGGTTCCCGGGTGTAAGAGGACCTTCGGTGGATTGGCTTCCGCCCCACGCTCTGAGCTGGCGCGCAGGCGAGAGCGGCTGGCCCACCGTCTTCAGAACGTTCAGGGTGCTGGCAGTGTTGGCAAGATGAAAATTAGCGGGGGTAATGGGCTTCGCAGTCAGCATCTGCAGCATGTTTTCGGCAGCCACGATATCGCCGCCGGGGTTGCCACGGATATCGATAACGAGCCCATCCGGGGCCTGGTTCTGCATAAGCCTCAGGATTCGCTGAAATTCGGCAGGAAGGTCCTCGCCAACGCTGATCAGCCCCGGTGTATTGAAGTGCCGGATCGCGACATAGCCGAACTTCTTCGCGGGAGCGGAATCCGCAATCAGATTTTGCGCCGGCATTGCGGACGAGGCCGAGACCCGGCCCGTGGTCTGAAAGTCGAAGACATCGGGAAAACGGGACACCTCGGACGGGTTAGCGGCGCCGTCGGCATTCGCCGCGGCCCAGACCGTTTGGATGTATTGCTGGCGGTTCCAGAGTATGCTCGTGGCGAAACGGGAGGCGAATAAATCGCGGCTCATACTGAAAGCGCCGGAAGGGAAGTCCTCAGCGAGCTGGGCCGATTTCGCGACTGCCCATGGAAACGTAATAAAGTTCGGGTCTGACCTGCCCGGTACCAGATAGCTGATGCATCCGATTTCCTTTTCAAACGGCTCATGCCACCCGGCCGATCCGGATGTGGCGAGAGGGCGCACCGTGAGGCGCAGAACGCCCCGCTGCAGTTGGGCCGTTTCGTTGGCGCCCGGGGAAAGGCTCGCTGCCTGTTCCACAGCGCTGGCCATGTTCTCCCCATAGCCCACCAGCTCCACGCCGGGCTTGAAATCCGGATGATCGAAACCCGCCATCACTGAAGTGACGATGAATCTCCTCTTTTTGGTTGTGAGGTCGTCGTAAAATCCGGCGCGGAATGGCAGGAACGCGACCGCGCCGTGAAAGAACCGGGGAAGGATATAGGCGGTGTGCGGATCGCGGACGGAGGCGAAGATCTTCAGCATCTGAATGTGAAAATCGAGTTCGCCGATGACTGGTGGCGAATGCTTCAGCAGGGACCTCAGGGTATCCGCGAGGCCCAGCGGATCGGCATTGAAATCCTGCTTCTTGAAAGGGAGATGCGGGTAGAGGCTGCCGAGCATGGCAGTCGCCTGATCGAGTACGAAGGCCCATTGGGGGCTCTGGACCCTGTCCGGATTGGCCGCGCTTACCGAGGCGCGGAGAAAGTCTGCCAGGGGAACGACGGTGAGATCGGGCAGACCGAGTTTGACGCGATCCTCCAGCAGGGCCGCCCAGGCCGCTCGCGTGAGCGCAAAGGTGTCGACGTTCGGGGCGGGCGAACTGCTTGCAGTAGCCATGACAACCTCCCGGTCCGGAATTCTGAATTATAGGTTACAGACGGCATATCTTCCACGGCATATTTTGCCGTCGGCCGGATTTCAGTGCCGCCAGATCGTTTGCGCGAACCGCCTGCCTGAAACGGCTTCGCTTCAGACCGTGCCCGTGCGGCCGCGTCCGCTTGTGATGCCTGCCCCGCCTGTTTCATAGCGCCTTCATTGCCTATTTCTCCTTGCGTTCACTGGGTGAGTGCAATGGCGCACTTGTTTCGCGCGAGAGCTGCCCCCGCCGAAGCCGGGGGATAACTTCTTCAAGGGAATTTCAGAGACCATCGCTTCGGTGGCCGGCATAATTCTCGACGCCGGTCTGATGGAAATTGCAAACCTGTGTACGAATGGATTCGGCGACAAAATGATCGAATCGACGAAGTGCGTGCCATGGGATTCGTTCCGGACAGGATCGATTCTAGGCCGCAATAAAAAAAGGCCGCGATTCCTTTCGGAACCGCGGCCTTTCTATGGGTACAGAGAGAAGGCTTAGTAATCCATGCCTTCGGGGCCATGACCGCCAGGAGCCGGAGCGGACTTCTTTTCCGGAATCTCGCAGACCATCGCTTCGGTGGTCAGCATGAGTCCGGCAATGGAAGCCGCGTTCTGCAGAGCGGAGCGAGTCACCTTTGCCGGATCGATTACGCCGGAGGCAACCAGATCTTCATACACGTCGGTCTGAGCGTTGTAGCCGAAGTGAGCGTTGTCGTTGTCGCGGATCTTACCGATCACGATGGCGCCTTCTTCGCCCGAGTTGTGAACGATCTGACGCACAGGCTCTTCACAGGCGCGGCGAACGATATCGACGCCGATCTGCTCATCGCCAGGAACCTTCAGATCTTTCAGGGCCTTCGCCGCGCGCAGCAGCGCCACGCCGCCGCCCGGAACGATGCCTTCTTCCACGGCCGCGCGAGTCGCATGCAGAGCGTCTTCCACACGGGCCTTCTTTTCCTTCATTTCCATCTCGGTCGCGGCGCCGACTTTGATCACCGCCACGCCGCCGGCCAGTTTGGCCAGACGTTCCTGCAGCTTCTCGCGGTCATAGTCCGACGTGGTTTCGTCGATCTGCGTACGCAGCTGTTTGATGCGGCCTTCAATGGCCTTGCTGGCGCCCGCGCCATCCACGATCGTGGTGTTGTCTTTGTCGATCGTGACGCGCTTCGCCTTGCCCAGATCTTCGAGCTTTACGCCTTCGAGCTTGATGCCCGTTTCTTCCATGATCGACTTGCCACCGGTGAGGACGGCGATATCGTCAAGCATGGCTTTGCGGCGGTCGCCGAAGCCAGGAGCCTTCACGGCGGCTGCGTTCAGCGTGCCGCGCAGCTTGTTCACAACCAGAGTGGCCAGCGCTTCGCCTTCCACTTCTTCGGCGATGATCAGCAGCGGACGGCCTGCACGCGCAATCTGCTCGAGCAGCGGCAGCAGGTCTTTCATGTTGCTGATTTTTTTCTCGTGGATCAGGATATAAGGATCTTCGAGAACGCATTCCATGCGATCGGCATCCGTCACGAAGTAGGGTGACAAATAACCGCGATCGAACTGCATGCCTTCCACGGTCTGGAGCTCGGTCACCATGGTCTTCGATTCTTCGACCGTGATCACGCCGTCTTTACCGACCTTCTGCATGGCTTCCGCGATGATGTTGCCAATGGTGTGATCGCTGTTGGCCGAAATGGTGCCAACCTGCGCGATCATTTCGTTCGACTTCGCGTCGACCGCCATCCGCTTCACTTCCGCAATGGCCACTTCAACGGCCTTATCGATGCCGCGCTTGAGCGCCATCGGGTTCGCGCCCGCCGCCACAGACTTCACGCCTTCGCGATAGATCGCCTGCGCCAGAATGGTCGCCGTGGTGGTGCCGTCGCCGGCGATGTCTGAGGTCTTCGAAGCCACTTCGCGCACCATCTGCGCGCCCATGTTTTCGAGCGGATCTTTCAGCTCGATTTCCTTAGCAACCGTCACACCGTCTTTGGTGATATTCGGGCCGCCGAATTTTTTCTCAAGAACTACGTTGCGACCTTTAGGTCCGAGCGTGACTTTCACGGCGTCGGCCAGTTGATTCACACCGCGCAGGATCGCCTGGCGGGAATTTTCAGCGTAAACAATCTGTTTTGCCATATATTTGTGTTCTCCGGGAATCTGAAAAAACTAGCTGGCCTTCTTGGCCGCGGCGGGTTGATCGTTAAGGATGCCGAGCACCTCATCCTCACGCATAATCATGTACTCGTTGCCATCGAGTTTGATCTCGCTGCCGGAGTACTTTCCGAAGAGGATGCGGTCGCCGGCCTGGACATCGAGCGGAACCACTTTGCCGTCTTCCAGGCGCTTGCCTTTGCCGACGGCGACAACTTCGCCTTCCTGCGGCTTTTCTTTTGCGCTGTCGGGAATGAAGAGACCTCCGTGGGTCTTCTCGGCTTCGGTGTCAATCCGTTTGACCACAATGCGGTCGTAAAGCGGACGAATATTCATGTTTTGTGCCTCCAAAAGGGGATGTGTTAGGGGTTTTTAATCTTGGAACTCAAAGAGCTGCTCCAATTCACATTATTAGCACACGCCGTCGATGAGTGCCAGAAAATTCGCCTAAGCCATTGTTTACAAAGGGAATTTAGGCCTTGACAACAATGCACTCACATAATCGACGTCATGACGCTCAGCGGATTTCCCTGCGGTTCGCAGTGAATCCAGACCTCTGCCGGCGCTCCCCGCCGGACCGCGTAAAGCGCTCCTACCGGCAGGTGTGTTTCGACGGCGGCGCCCGGCATAAGAGTTATGGACTGGCGTCCGGACTGTTGTTGCGATTTCAGCAGTGCCCGCCCGTAGGCTGTCGGTGCAGCGCCTGATACTTCAATGCGATAGAAGGCCAGCCATAGTGGAATTTCGAGCCTGGCGATGGTGGCCCCGACATTGCGCAGCGCCACCGAAATCGCCGGGACAGCCTCGGGATCGTCGGAAGGCACCGGTTCGGCGGAAAGCGCGAATCCATCGACGGGCGCACTCCAGCGGCGGGACGCTACGTCCAGAACTTTGGGAGGATCGTCCCGCACGGACAATCCCATTTTTGCCAGAAAATCGAGGAACCGCCGGATGGAATTGATTACCAATCTCTTTTGATTATGCGCCCCTGCGCGCCACCGGCGAGTAACGACACGAAAAGCAGTATCTTCATTCTTTGGTTCATCACGCTTGTCCTATTACATCCGGGAAATAAGAAAAACCCATGAATGTCAGGCTTCAATGCCGTGAATCTGGTCACCAAACGAGCTCGGAAGGACTACACTTGTCACATGGACGAGAACATGCGAGACGACAACCCCGGCCCCGGTTCAGCGGGACAATCGGGCGACCTTCAGGGAATTTCGGGGGGGGCCGAGGCCGGGTCGGAAAGCGTGGCCGAGCTTCTCGAGGAAGGGCAGGCGTTCGAGGCTGGAATCATCGACGGCGTGGAGAATACGCCTGACGCGGATGTATCCGAAATCAGAACACGAGAGGTCCGGGAGGACGACGTGCCGCCGGAGTATCTCGAAAGCGACGAGCCATCCGTAGGTTAGGCAAGTCGCGGGATTAGTTCGTTAAATCGGGCGTTCCGTGACAGTTACGCGTCCGGCCAGCCGGAAACGAAGCACGGTTTCCGACGGGATATCGAGCGCACGGCCACCAGTTGCAGCCGCCGCGCCCGTTCCTGCCACCGCACCGGCTCCTGCGCCGATCGCCGCACCCGCACCGCCGCCTGCAAGGGCTCCGATAATAGCCCCCAGTGCCGCCCCTCCGCCAATTTTGGCGGCTTCCGAGTTGCGTGCGGAATCGCTCTGTTTAATCCAGGGCTCGGTGGTGATCGCGATTCGCTGCCCGTCGGAAGTCTGCACCGTTGAAAGTGTAAGCTCAATCGTCGCTGTGCCTGTCAACCGGCCCGCCCGGCGAGCGTTCACGACTCGGCCGGTCACGCGCGCGCCTCTTTCGGCGATGACCAGGCCATCTGCCACCAGCGGTTCGGCGAGCGATGCGTGAAAGGAATCTCCGCCGGCGATGTGGTCGGTCGAAAGCGATTCATCCAGACGGACGGAAATCTGTGCGCCCTGGTAAAGAGTGACCTTGCGGAGTTCGATTGGCGGAGCCGGCTCGCTTTTCGGAGCGGGCTCGGGTGCCGCGGGCTCAGCCATTGCTACCTGCACCGGCTGCACGGCCGCAGGTTCCGGGGCGGGCGGCGAAGCCTGGTAGGGTGCCGGGCTCATCGGCATCGGCCTGATGGGCAGGGAGACCACGCGTGTGGAAAGTAAGGGGCGTTGCTCACTCGAATGTTCACCCGCCTGTTCCGCCGCGTGTTTCGGCGCCTCAACGAAAGGCTTGCGTTTGACCGGGGGCGCGGCTTCGTACAGCGGCGGGGGCGCTGGGGTTACCACGGTTTGAGGTGGCGGGCTGGGCGCCGCAACCGTTGCCGCAATCGGCGCGGCAATGGGCGGAGCCTCGGGTTCCGGAGCGCGGGCCGATGATGGTAAAGCGAGCCTTGCGGCCGATAATCGTACCACCGGCGCCTGCGACATCCGGAAAGCCAGACCGCCCGCCACAGCGGCTCCAAGAACCAGTAATCCAACGTGGAACGGCTTCATCGATTATTCCGACGCTAAACTGATAGCGTGAGTTTCCCCCGCGAATTCAATATCGGAAACATCCGGATAGCGCCCGCTACCGTTCTCGCGCCCATGGCCGGCGTAACCGACACCGTTTTCCGGCGCTTTATCCGTAATCTGGGCGGGTGCGGGCTCATCATGACGGAGTTTACTAGTTCGCATGGGGTCAGCGCATCCGTCCGGGTGACCGGCGGCAAAAAGCCCAATAAAACGCTGACGCGGTATCTCGCGTTTGAGCCCGAAGAACACCCGATTTCCGCCCAGCTGTTTGGCGCGGATCCGAAAGTGATGGCCGAAGCCGCCCGGGTTTGCCAGGATCTGGGGTTCGATATTCTCGACATCAACTTCGGCTGTCCCGTGAATAAGGTGGTGAAGTGCAATGGCGGGTCCGGTCTTCTGCGGGATCTGCCCCTGGTGGAAACCCTCCTCCGGGAGGTCCGTCGCGCCATCACCATTCCGTTCACCTGCAAATTTCGTGCCGGCTGGAGCGATCGGGAACTTGTCATGGTCGAAATGGCGCGCATGGCCGAGGATTGCGGGCTCCAGGCGATCGCACTGCATCCCAGGACGCGCGAGCAGGGCTACAGCGGCAGGTCCGATTGGTCGCGAATTGCGGCCGTCAAGGCGGCGGTGCGGATTCCCGTGATCGGCAACGGCGATATCCAGACGCCCGCCGATGCGGTCCGGATGATTGAGGAGACGGGCTGCGACGCCGTGATGGTCGGCCGCATGGCTTCGTCCAATCCGTGGATTTTCCGGCAGATCGAGCAGTACCTCGCGACCGGGCACTACGATGAGCCGACCCATCTCGATCGTTACCAGATGATGCGTACCTACTACGCCATGCTGATCGACCGGTGCGAAGAGGACGCTTCCGGAAAGATGAAGCAGTTTGCGACTTACTTTACGCATGGAGTGAGGGGCGGGGCGCAGTTGCGCACGTCGATTTATCACGCGAAGGAAGGCGCAGAGATTGTGGATCTGGTAGACCGGTTTTTCCTCGCGCCAGCTCCCGAACTGGCCGCCGTCTCCTGATCGCTGCCCTACGCGGCGCTTTGCACGTCGATCAGCAACCGCATTTTGAGCGCGCCAAACGCCGCTTCGAGTTGTTCAATACGCGACGAATGCTCCATGTTAAGCAGCCTTTCGACCTGCTGTTTGTGGATTCCCATTCGCCGGGCCAGTTCCGCTTTCCTCACTCCCGTCCGGCGAAGCGTCGTATAGAGTTCGGCTTTTGCGGCGGTCACTGCACTGGGAAGTCCCACCAAAACCGCGTTCTTCCCCGCTTTTCGCGCAGCCGGTATCTCAAGATTCTTCTCCATAAGCAGGGAAATCCCCGCCAACAGCGCATCGGGAGCGTGGGCCAGAGCATCCTCACGAGTCAAACCATTCGTATGAGTGTGCGGGATATCTGGGAAAAGGACGACAAACGTATCGCCGTCTTTTCTGACTGTTGCCGGGTAAAGAAACATGACTATTTCTTCTCCTTCTGGATTCCGAGGTCCTTCATGATTTTGTTAAACAGGTACGGGCCTATATCCGCTCCGTGGCGCGGGAGAACGGTCGCGCGGCTTCCGAGGTACACCTTCTCGTGCCCTTTGCCCGGACCAAACGTGCAGCCTTTAGACTGGAGCAGCTTGCGCAGTTCCTTACTCGTCACTCTTAACAGTGAACAAATGTGATTACTAATGCAAGCATAAAGTCAACATTTGTGATTACGCCGCTTTTGTTATCATAATTCCGGCGCTGACATCTGCAGCGACTATCAAAATTGGTGCCGCCCTCCGGGGCAGGCATGTAAGTCCGGGACCCGATCGCCTTCGACGGGTACCAGAGGCGATGCTGAGCGATCTTGTCTTCCTGTCCACTAATCCGGCTCGGATCCGCCTCGTTACGGACGAGGTGAATCATGTATAGTGGCGATTTTCCACGGGCCAAAGCCGAAGGGCGCAGGCTCTCGATGGTCACGTGTTACGACTACACGTTCGCGCGTCTGGTATCGGAAACCCCCGTCGACGCCATCCTGGTAGGCGACAGCGCCGCCATGGTGATGCATGGGCACACCTCCACACTCCACGCCACCGTCGAAATGATCCGCATCCACACGGAAGCCGTTGCGCGCGGGACCACGAAATTCCTGATTGCCGACCTGCCCTTCCTCTCGTTTCGCAAAGGCGTAAGCGCGGCGCTCGACGCGGCGCAGATTCTGATGACGGCCGGAGCGAAAGCCGTGAAGCTCGAAGGTGTCGACGGCCACGAGGATGTGATCGAGCGCCTGGTGGGGAGCGGAATTCCGGTCATGGGTCATCTGGGTCTGCAGCCCCAATCCGTCGAGACCAGCGGCGGCTTTCGGGTGCAGGGCAGGACGGATGTCTCGGCCCAGGCGATCTCGCGCCAGGCCGCGGCTCTCGAAAAGCTGGGCGCCTTTGCCGTAGTGCTGGAATGTGTCCCCGCCGCACTCGCTCAGGAGATCACCAGTGCCATCCGCATACCCACCATCGGCATCGGCGCCGGCGTGGGCTGCGACGGTCAGATCCTCGTGCTGCAAGACCTTCTGGGCATGTCGCCGGACTTCCGTCCCAGATTTGTCCGGCCTTTTTTTAGCGGTTCGCAGAGTATCATCCAGGCGCTCGGGGACTTCGATGCTGCCGTGAAGAGTGGCGCCTT
>JBDUBZ010000362.1:0-4100 GCA_040003745.1 Terriglobia bacterium | reverse complement strand
GCCAATGCATCGTCGATTTCAGCCTGGGTAAGCAGCCTTTGCGCTTCAGCCAGTCCGTCGATGTTCCCAAGGCCCGCCTGATATCGTGCGGTGGCTTGCTGAACGGCGGCTCTTGCAGCCGAGACCTCTACTGGCGTGTTGGCGGCAATGCGCCGCGCCCCGTTCAGCATGGCGACGGCGCGGTTCCACTGAGCGCGCAGATCCACTGCGATTTGCTCGGACCGGGCTGCCTGAGAACGAATCGTCGCGTTCTGCTCCGCTTCACGGGCACGCAACGCCGGCAAATCCAGAACCGGGAACGTGACGCTGACGCCGAGCGCATAATTCTGAACAGTCGGCGCTAAACCATTCAGACCTCCCAGTCGCTCTCCATTCGTATTCGCACCGGTGCCTCGGGCATAAGCGGCGCCCTGAAAATAGAATTTCGGGAAGTACGACCGCTCCAGTGCGTGAAGTTGCGCCCGCGCCTGCTCGACTGCGGCGTTCTGCTCCATCGCCACTGGATTTGCCGCCGTGTTCAGGGCAGTGGGGGTCTGGTCGGGAGGTAACTGATCAAGATTGCCTCTGACCACCTCAATTTGCGAAGGCTCGGTTCCGGTGAACTGCGCAAGGGTTGCGCGGGATATTTCGGTCGCTTGTTCCGCCTGAATCAGCTGGGTGCGCGCCGCGGCCAGTTCCGCTTCTGCACGCGACTGGTCGGCTCCCGGACGCAATTGCGCGTTCACTTGCGCCGAGATCGTTTTGACGACGACCTCACCACGATCGACGCCTGCCTGAGCGGCGCGGACCGTCTCTTGAGCGGCCACCAGGGTCAGATACGCATCCACTGCCGCGACCGCCACATCGAACTGCGTTCTCTTGGCCGCAGCTTCCGATTGCGCGCGTCCGTCGTTCGCGACGTCAACATTGGCCCGGCGCAAACCAAAATCGAACGGCTCCCAGGTGACGAGTCCGCCCACGGCGCTGCCCCATACCGATCCTGAATTGTTAGATCCAATGACCGGACCGGAGATCGACGGAATGATGCTTTGAGGCAGCAAAAGTCCGAACAGATTATTCCGGGTCGCGCGGTTGAACTGCGCCACTGCATCTAACCTCGGAAGATAGGCGGTCCGGGCCAGCTGGATCGCGGCAGCCGCCGCATTGATTTGTTCTTGAGAGGCTCGAAGCGACGGGTAATTCTTGAGCGAGCTCTCAACTGCCTGACCGAGCGTGAGCGGGACGGGAGGCGCGGCTTGTTGCGCGCTCAAAGCGCCTGTTACAACCAGCGTTGCTCCGAAAGCCATGGCGGTCCATTTCGAGGTGGTTCCTGCCCTAAGCATCACGTGCCGTGGTCCTCCTCGATGAGTTCATGAAAAAGTTCCCGTACCTTGCTCTTTGCTGCCGCCAGCGCCTTCCGGCCAAACGGCGTAGCCCGGTATACCCGGCGCAGGGACTTGCCGTTACGTTGCTCGGTCGATCGCAGATACCCTTTTTTTTCGAGACCCTGGAGGAGCGGATAAAGGCTGCCCGCGCTAATCCGGTATCCGTGGTGCGCCAGTTCCTCGATCATCCCCAGACCAAAAACCGGACCCTCCGCTGCATGGTGCAGTACATGGAGCCGGATCAGCCCCGAATACAAATCTCGGTCCGCCGCAAAAGCTTCTGGCTCTGACTTCGTTTTCGACATCAGCCTGTGTACGATGCTAGCGTATAAGTGCCGACAGGCGCGCCTGCCAGAGCGATAGGAGGGCTCATGAGATTGAAGCGGCTACTTTTCGCTTCTACTGCGCCCAAAGCAACAATCCTGATCCGCGTCGTCGTCGGCTGGGTGTTTCTGACCGAAGGAATTCAGAAATTTCTTTTTCCGGATACCCTTGGAGTTGGGCGGTTCGCAAAGATTGGAATACCAGATCCTTCGTTCACGGCGCCCTTTGTGGGTGTCGTTGAGATCGTCTTTGGCGCCTTGATTATCGTGGGTCTCCTGACCCGGCTAGCTGCGATTCCCCTTCTGATAAATATTTCGACCGCCATCGCGACAACCAAAATTCCTCTGCTGCTCGATAAGGGCTTCTGGGCTGCGGCGCACGAGGGACGAGTCGATGTAAGCATGCTTCTCGGGCTGCTGTTTTTGTGCCTTGTTGGCGCAGGGCCCTTGTCTGTCGATTCGTATCTGAACAGGCGCTCAGGGCGCTCCGGGTAGCGAGATGTTAATCCCATAGGAGGATCAACCGATGAACGAAAAGACACGCCGAAACTTTCTTACCGGTGCGGCGGCAGGCTCTGCCCTGCTGTTAGGCGCCTGCGGTCGCTCTGCGACCACTGCGACAAGCGGTAAGGGCGCTGAGGGAACTGTACCCGCTGGCCCGGCTGATGTGACACTGCGCATCGCCACGGTGCTCGCCGATATCGCGAAGGACCACACCGTCAGCACCATCGGATATAACGGAACAGTCCCCGGACCGCTCATCCGTCTTCATGAAGGTGTTCCCGTAACCGTGGATCTGTTTAACGATACCGATACCCCGGAGTTCGTCCACTGGCACGGGCAGATCATCCCGGCGGCGGTGGATGGGGCATCCGAAGAGAAGAGTCTCCAGGTGCCCGCTCATGGGCGCCTGCGATATCGCTTGACACCCGCACCCGCAGGGGCTCGCTTCGTTCATACTCACGCGATGTCGATGGCCGATGTCAACCGTGGCACGTACACAGGGCAGTTCGCATTCGTCTACATCGAACCGAAAAATAATCCCGGACAGTACGACCAGGAAGTCTTCCTCGCCACGAAGGAATTTGAGCCTTTCTTCGGAGCCGAAGAGATGGACGATGGAGAGCCAAAAGACCCGGAAGTCGAACGAAAGACCAAGCAGGCTCAACAGAAGCAACTAAAGCCGAACGGATGGGAGATCGGCTATCAGCGGTTCACGATCAACGGCAGGTGTCTCGGGTACGGAGAGCCTGTACGAGTGAAAGAGGGCCAGCGTGTCCTGTTCCACTTCCTGAATGCGAGTGCGACCGAAAACATCCAGCTCGCTTTACCCGGCCACCAGTTTCAGGTTGTCGCCCTCGACGGAAATCCCGTGCCTCAGCCGCAATCCGTGGAGGTGCTCGAACTCGGTACCGCCGAGCGGATCTCTGCCGTCGTCGAGATGAAGAATCCCGGAGTGTGGGTGCTGGGTACGCCTCAGGATGACGACCGCGGGAATGGAATGGGGATAGTCGTCGAATACGCTAATAAGACCGGGTCGCCCCGATGGGTGAAGCCGCAAAGAAAGCTTTGGGATTACACGCTCTTCGGGCAAAACCGCATCGCGCAGAACCCTGATGAAACCATTTCTCTGGCCTTCGGGAAAATCAATGGCGGCAACGGAGGCTTCAATCGCTGGACCATCAACGGGAAGAGCTTCGATGAAAAAGACGAGCCCAGAACGCTTCATAAAGGTAAGCGCTATCGGCTCATACTGGACAACCAAACCGATGATGCTCACCCGATCCACCTGCACCGTAATAGCTTCGAGCTCACGAAGGTGCACGGTAAGCCCACGGCCGGCATTTTGAAAGATGTCGTCCTGGTGAAGGGCTTCAGACAGATCGAGGTGGATGTGACGCCTGCAATGGAGGGCTTGACGCTATTCCATTGCCATCAACAGCTTCATATGGATTACGGGTTCAAACTGCTGTTCGACGTTGTCTGAAACCATCGGCTCTCGACCCGCTGCTATCCTCAAATTTTGGAGTAAATTCAACTTTGAATCAGATCTCACAGGCGTTTCGCGCGTTCTTCGCGCTCCTCTTCAACGGCATGCTCCCTCCCGATCTCATCGCCGAGCTGGGCCTGCAGGCCAGGGTCGCCCCCGCGCCTCCCAGGCCCGAAATCAGGCCGGAAGACGGGGCCCTGCAACTCCTCGGCATCCTCCAGAGAGACGCCCGCATCCTCGACTTCTTCATGGAAGACATCGGCCCATACTCCGACGATCAGATCGGAGCCGCCGCCCGCGACGTACATGCCAACACCCGCGAAGTTCTCGTCCGCCATTTCGCACCCGCGCCCGTGATTGATGCCGTCGAAGGCAGCGTCGCGAATGCAAACGACGCCAACCCCGCCACCGTGAAATACATCG